>JAPSIX010000296.1 GCA_031178475.1 Microbacterium sp.
CTCGCGGAGTCGGGGATCGTCGGCACGGCGGTCGGGATGGCCATGAACGGCATGCGCCCGGTCGTGGAGATGCAGTTCGACGCGTTCGCGCTGCCCGCCTTCGAACAGATCGTGAGCCACGTGGCCAAGTTCGGCAACCGGACGCGCGGCGCGATGCGGCTGCCTATCGTGATCCGCATCCCGTTCGGTGGCGGCATCGGCGGTGTCGAGCACCACTGCGACTCGTCCGAGGCGTACTACGCCCACACGCCGGGGCTCACGGTCGTCAGCCCGTCGAGCCCGCAGGAGGCGTACTCGCTGCTGCGAGCGTCGATCGCATCCCCCGACCCGGTCGTCTTCCTCGAGCCGAAGAAGCTGTACTGGTCGAAGGGCGAGGTCGACACGACCCTCACCGCCGAGATCGGACAAGCGAAGATCGTCCGCGACGGGACGGATGTCACGCTCCTCGCCTACGCCGCGTGCGTGCCGGTGGCTCTGGAAGCGGCCGAGATCGCGGCATCCGAGGGTCGCAGCGTGCAGGTGGTGGACATCCGCTCGCTCTCTCCGTTTGACGACGCGACCGTCACCGAGGCGGTGCGCTCGACGGGGCGTGCGGTCGTCGTCGCCGAGGCGCCCGGCTTCGTCAGCGTGGCATCCGAGATCCAGGCACGGGTGTTCGAGCGCTGTTTCGAATACCTCGAGGCACCGGTGCGCCGGGTGACCGGGTTCGACACTCCGTACGCCCCGCCGAAGCTTGAGCACTGGTACCTGCCGGATGCCGATCGCGTGCTCGACGCCATCGATTCGCTGCACTGGGAGGATGAGTCATGAGCACTCTCACCACCCGGGTCTTCCGGCTGCCCGACCTGGGCGAAGGGCTCACGGAGGCCACGCTGGTGCAGTGGCTGGTGAAGGTCGGCGACACGATCAGCACCGACCAGGCGATCGCCGAGGTCGAGACCGCGAAGAGCGTCGTCGAGCTGCCGGCCCCCTTCGCCGGGGTCGTCACCGTACTGCACGGTGCACCCGGGGACACGATCGCCGTCGGTGCGCCGGTTCTCGAGGTCGCCGAGACTTCCCGGTCGTTGAGCGAGCCCGCGACCCCGCCCCGGTCGTTGAGCGAGCCCGGCGCAGCCGAGCGAGACGAAACGCCTCCACCCGACGGCTCCCTCGACGAGAACGAGCCGTACCGCACCGAGGAACGCGCCGGTTCGGGCAACGTTCTGATCGGCTACGGCACGTCCGACCGCCGCACCCGCGGCCGCCGGCGTGCGCCGCGTTCACCGAACGCATCGCAGCCGGCGCCGAGCCACGCCGAGACGCCCCGCCGCCCCGTGCCCGTCCGCTCCCCGCTCGTCCGCCGCCTGGCGCGCGACCTCGGCCTCGACCTGAATGCCATCACTCCCACCGGCGCCGACGGAGCGATCACCCGCGCCGACGTGCTCCGCGCGGCGGTCGACAACGCCGTGGACGGTGCCGGTACGGCATCCGCTCCCCGCACGATCTCCGCCACCGGCGCCACCGAGGTTCCAGGACTCGAGGTGCGCTCCCGCGAGCGGATGAGCCCGCTGCGCAAGGCCGTGAGCGCGAAGCTCACCCGCAGCCGCTCCGAGATCCCCGAGGCCACCGTGTGGGTGGATCTCGACGCCACCCGGCTGTGGCAGTTGCGGGCCGAGATGACCGCCGACGGCACGCACGCCCCCTCGCTCACCGCCCTCGTCGCCCGGTTCGCGCTCATCGCGCTCGCCGACTTCCCGCTGCTCGCCTCTCGGCTGAGCGACGACGGCCAGGAGATCGTCACATTCGACGGCGTGAACCTCGGCGTCGCCACCGACACGCCGCGTGGACTGCTCGTGCCGGTCGTCCCGCGCGCGCACGAGCTGAGCGTGCAGGAACTCGACACCGCCTTGCGCGAGCTCGCCGAGACGGCCCGCAGCGGCGCGATGCCCCCGGAG
>JAPSIX010000007.1 GCA_031178475.1 Microbacterium sp.
CGTGCTGGGTCCCTGAGTCCGTCGAAGGGCCAGCCGGCGCCTCTTCCGTGCCCGGCCTAGTCCAGGAACCCGTCCAGCAGTGAGCCGATGACGAGCCCGCCCAGCATGCCCGACACGATGTCGCCGCCGCCCATCCCACCGCGGCGTCCGCCGCTCCAGCCCGGGCCGCCCCAGCCCTGGTCCGGCGGACGAGAGGAGTCGATGTCCCGCTGCGCGAGCTGCAGTGCCTCGGATGCCAGTTGCGCGACGCGTCGGGCGGCGTGCAGGGCGTCTTCGCGGGTGTCCTCGGCGGGGAGCAGCGCCGGCGCATCGACGCGCAGGCGCTCCGCCTCGGCGAGGCGCGTTCGTGCATCCGCGCCGATCCAGCCGCGATGCCCGGCGATCAGGCTGCGCGCGACGCCGAGCTGCCGGTCGGCATCGTCGAGTGCGTGCTGCACCTGGGCGATCGACGGCAGCGGGTGCTCGGCACGGTGGCGCGCTTTCGCGACCGCCTCGTCCAGCGCGGCGTTGGCGGTGCGGAGCCGAGTGAGCTCCGCGAACGGGTCGTTGGGCGTACCGACCGGGGCGAGTGACGACAGGGCCGCCTCCAGTTCGGCGGCCGCGGCGGTCACCTGTGGTGTCTGGGGCACCGAGCGGGCGGCGACGATGTCACCGCGGGAGTCGGCGACCACGTCAGAGAGGGTCGACTCCGCACGCAGCGCCTGGATCTCGAAGTCCTCGACCGCGTCGATCAGGGCCTCTGCCCTGCGAACCGCCTCGGTGGCGGTCTCCAGTGCGAGGTTGGCCTCCTCGTTGCGGCGCGCCGCACGCCGGCGCTCCGACACGTCGGCGCTGTGCTTCGCGAACGCGAGCAGCTGCTCGGCCTCGTCCGCCGATGACGAGATGCGGTGCATGGCCGACTCCGCGTATCGGGAGGAGAGTCGCTCGATCGTGGCGCGGGCCTGCGGGACACGCTGACTCAGGTCGTCGGCATCCCGGCGCACCTGGGCGACGATCTCCGGCGCCCGTCGCACCTTGGCGATGTTCTGAGCCAGGTCACCGGTCTTCTCGTCGAGCAGCCCCTCGGCCCACTCGCAGAGCTGCACGATGCGCGCGTTGCGGGTGCGGAGCTCCTCGACGGTGTCGGGGATCTCGTCGTGGTTGAGCTGGTGCAACTGGAACGCCTCGCGCAAGTGGATGCGCACGGCATCCAGCGCGGCCTTCAGGTCAGAGGTGAGGGATTCGCCCAGCTCAGCCTGCGCGAAGGCGAGCTCGTCGGTCGTGGTCCGGATGCGCTCGTCGGCCGCGACCAGCGCCTGCTCGGCTCGGCGGGCGAGGTCGGCGTCCTGCGCCGCGAGCTCGTCCTGTTCACGTTTGCGTCTGCCCCAGAATCCGGCCATGATCCGATCCTACGATCGTCCAGAGGCGCACGCGCGCGGGGCCGGGTGTGCCCTCCGCGAACAGTGACCGCGCACCCTGATCGCCGAAACACCTTCCTGTCGCCCAGACCCCGCCTGAATCGCATCGTTCACAGGGGGTCTCGACGGTGAAGAGGTGTCTCGGCGAAGTAAACGCCCGCGGTCAGGCGATCGCCGTGCGGCGGGTGAGCGTCGCGTTCGGCGGGCGGATCAGCAGCGACACCAGAGCGATCAGCAGAGGAAGGCCGAGCGCGATGGCGAGCAGCCACGTCGCGGGCAGGTCGCTCAACAGCGTGCCACGTACGGCCTGTGTGAGGGCCCAGGTTCCGACGATGCCGAGCAGCACGCCGACGACACAGCCGACGCCGGCGATGATGATCGCCTGCCATGCCGATACCGCGCGCCGCAGCCGCGCGGTGGCGCCGACGGCCGCGAGGGTGGCGTCGTCCTCGCGCCGCTCGATGCGGGCGAGACCCAGGCTGATCGCTGCTGCCGAGATGACGATGACGCTCAGCACGCCGAGCACGAGCACCAGCCAGGGCAGCGGCGAGTCCGGGCCGTTCTCGGCCCGCACGTCGTAGATCTGCCCCTGGGCGCTGGCGGTCTCAGCATCCGCCCGGAGCCTGTCCATCACTGCCGTCGACGGCGGCTCGGCGAAGAGACCCACCCAGCTGCGTACCACCGTCTGCACACCGAGGCGTTCGGCCGCGGCGGGGGAGAGCAGCACCGGGTAGGCGGAGGGGGCTCCGATGTGCACGTCCACCGGGAACTCGACCGAGCGCATCGGCTCGGAGGGCTTGGCGCTGGTTATCGACTGCACGTCCCAGAAGTCCAGGCGGGCGGTGTGGTCACCACTGACGTAGCCGACGGATCTTTCCGGCGGTTCCCGTTCGGAGAGCACGGCGATCGCACCGCCCTCCTCGAAGTCCTCCCGCTGGCGGTCGGTGAGCCGGATGCCGGTGACCCGTTCCACGTCATCCGGCGCGACGACGGTGATGGGCTGGCCTGGTGCCGCCACCCAGGAGCCGGTTTCGCCGCCTCGGTGGCTGAGGTAGACGATGCCCGACTCCGGGCCGATCGGGTTCCCGTCGGCATCGATGGAGATCTCCGGAGAAGCCGAGAGCGCGATGATCCGCTCGGGGCCGGCTTCGGCGAGGAACGCGGGAGGGGTGGCGGCTGCCGGCTCGCCCCAGTTGGTGACGATGACGCTGCCTGCAGGTGCCTGCCAGGCGTAGTTGCGCACCGCCTGGGCGTTCATCAACGCGAGTGAGCAGAGAACGAAGGCGGCCACCGCCGTGCTGGCTGCGATCGAGACGAACGCCGGCACGGTACGCGGCGAGTTGGCGAAGGCGTCGCGGGATGCCAGCCGCGCGGCCGGACCGATGCGGGCGAGCAGCCGCGAGAGGGCGGCGAGGATGCCCTGCCCGGTCACTGTGACACCGAGCAGCAGGATCAGCACGCCGATGATCGACGCCCACAGCGCCAGCAGCTGCATGCCCTCGTTCCAGATGCCCTGCGCGCCGAGGATGCCGAAGATGGTTCCGCCGACGGCGACGGTCGCCGCGCCGACGATCAGGATGACAATGCCCCACACCGGCTGGCGTCGCGACATCACCACCGGCCCCCGCGCGCCGCGGAGGGCGGCCAGCGCATCGCCGCGGGTGGCGCTGCGCGCGGGGAGAGCGGATGCAGCCAGCCCCACCAGCACGGCGAAGCCGACGACCCCGGCGACCGTCCAGGGCACCTTCAGCCCCCATGATGACCAGAAGGTGTTCTTCACGCCGGGGTCGAAGAGCAGCAGGCAGATCCATACCCCGCCCACGGCGAGGGCCGCGCCGGCGACGCCGCCGGCAAGACCGAGCACAGCGCCCTGTGCCAGCACCAGGCGGAAGACGTCACCTCGGCGGGCGCCCACCGTTGTGACCAGCGCCAGGGAGCGCTGCTGCCGGCGAGCGCTCACGGCCATCGCCGCCGCAGCCAGCAGACCGACGAGCAGACCGCCGAACACCATCCCCAGCGTCACCAGTATCAGGCTCGTCCACGTGTTCTGGGCCGACGCCATGCTGGTGGCCACCTCCGCGCCCGGTGGCGGATCGAGCACGAGATCGCGCGCATACGAGACGTAGCCGGCGTGGTTGAGTCGCTGCAATTCGTCAATGTCGGGCTGCCAGTCCGGCAGGAACCAAATGTGGTCGTACCACGCCTCGCCGGTCTTCTCGTCCATGGCGGCGGAAGGCAGGAAGAGCGTCTCCGCGACGGTGCCGTCCAACGCCTGCATCACGCCGACGATGCGAAAAGACCGCTGCTCATCGGGCAGTCGCACCTGGTCGCCAACGTCGGCGCCGAGCCGCTCCAGCAGCGCCGGCGATGCCATGCCCTCGGTGGCGTTCTCCGCGGCACGGCCTGAGATCACGTCGTAGCGGCCGTCCAGGCGGGGGTCCCAGGCGTCGCCGTAGACGACCGGCAGTTCGGCGACACCGGTTCTCGTCGTGATCCGTGCGCTGCTCTCGGTGATGGAGATCGTCTCTGTGTCGGCGGGCAGCGCGGCGTCGCGCAGGTCGGTGGGCGGTGGAAGATCGGGGTGAACCGGAACGCCCTGTTCCGTGCGCTCCTGGGAGGTCATCTGCGGCATGTCGATCGCCTGACGGCGGCTGGGGTCAGCGCCGCCCGCGACTCTGATCCACGACTGCGTGCGCCCGAGCTCCAGCGTGACGGCCTGCTCGGGGGAGGGCGTACGGCTCTCCAGGAAGGTGAGAGCGCCGGCTGCACCGGCGACGGGCAGCGCGATCAGCGCCACCACCAACAGGGACGATCCCTTCGTGCGCAGCAGTTGTCGCCAGGCGAGGCGCAGCATTGCGCCGGGGCGCGCGCGCCCGCTCACCGTCGGCCCGCCAAGATGGTCTCGGCGGTGTCGCGCCTGCTCTCATCGACGATGCGCCCATCGCGCAGGAACACGATGCGATCCGCCCAGGCCGCATGCCGCGCCTCGTGCGTGACCAGGATGCCGGCGGCTCCCGCGTCGATCCGTCCGCGAATGGTGCGCATCACCTGTTCGCCGGTGACCGAGTCCAGCGCGCCGGTCGGCTCGTCGGCGAGGATCAGCCGGCGCCCGCCGACGATCGCTCGGGCGATTGCGACACGCTGCTGTTGCCCGCCCGACAGGTCGTCCGGGTATGCGCTGCCCCGGTCGGCGAGGCCGACCAGACCCAGGGCATCCCGCGCCGCGCGACGCACCGTCCGCCTGCTCACGCCGTCGAGCTCCATGGGCAGTGCCACGTTCTCGAGCGCGGTCAGGGTGGGTATCAGGTTGTAGTCCTGGAAGACGAAGCCCACCGCGCGGCGACGCAGCGCCGCCAGCTGATCCGGTTTCGCGGTGCTGAGGTGCTCGCCGTCGATGACCACCTCGCCGGCGGTCGGCGTCTGCAGGCCGCCCGCGATCGACAGCAGCGTCGACTTGCCTGAACCCGATGCGCCCATCACGGCAACCAGCTCGCCGGGGGCGACCTCGAGGTCGATGCCGCTCAGCGCCGAGACCGCGAGAGCGCCCGATCCGTATTGCTGCGAGACGCCGACCAGCTGCAGCACCGCCTCGCCGTTCACGCCCGTGCCTTCGCTGGGCGACCGCGCCTCGGGCGAGCGGTCGACAGTTCCAACTCCAGCGCGTGCTGCGGGTGCAGGCTCAGTCGCTGCTCGGTGTGATCGAGCCAGCGCACCTCTGCCTCTGCGGCGAAGATCATCGAATCCACGACCAGCGACCAGGCCAGCTCCTCCGGCCCGTCGGGATTGGCGCCGGCGTACTTCGCGCGGTTGAGCTCCTGCAGCTGGGCGAGCGACGCCTTGCGCTGCAGGTGGATCACGGCCGCCAGGTCGATCCCCGGAAGGGTGGCTGCCAGTGCCAGCTTGATGGCAAGCTCGTCGCGAGTTCCCTGGCCGCGCTCGACGGGCGAAGAGAGCCACTCGGCGACTTCGGCGCGACCGGCTTGGGTGATCTCCCAGTACACGTGCCCGTGCTCGTCGACCTCTCCCTTCTCGACCAGACCGTCGCGTTCGAGGCGCTCGAGGGTGTTGTAGATCTGGCCGACGTTCAGCGGCCAGGTCGATCCGGTTCTGCGGTCGAACTCGGCGCGCAGCTGGTAGCCGTAGCACGGCCCCTGATCGAGGATGGCCAACAGGCTTTGACGTACGGACATGGGGTTTCCTTTGCTTCGGGTGTGATCACGCGGAGGGCACGGCACTGGCGCTACGGGGCTCGGTCTGGGGTGCCCGCATGGCGTCCGCATCGACCGTTCTGCGGGAATCCCCGCGTTCCTGACGGAATCGACCGGAGATCAGGAGCGTCAGTCCGACCACGGCAGGCATCAGGAACGGGACAGCCAGGAGCGGCGCGCCGAGGCAGAGCCCCGTGACCAGGGCGACGGTCGCCCAGACGAACTCGACGTGCAGCACCTGGATCGCCTCACGCGGCGACAGGAGCACTGCACGTTTCGGCGTCACCCGGAATCTGGCCGGACGCCCGCTGCCCACTGCCAGGGCATGACGGACGATCAGAAGTGAAACCGAGGCGTACAGCAGAGGGGCGGCGAACAGGAAGGCGAATGCCGACTGAGGCCGGCGTTCGGCGAGCCTCCTGACCGCCTCGGGCAGCAGCGGTGCCACGGCGAGCAGACCGGTGATCGCGGAGAGGAGAGCGGGCGCCGGTTGCTCCCACAGAGCGAGGATGCTTCCGGATGCGAGTGCGCCGAGCCCTGCGGCAGCTCCCGCCGGGAGCAGCACTGTCTCAAGGTGCAGATCGGCGCGTTCACGCCAGCGCAACTTGCGTGCGAGGCGAGTCTCACGCAGGAATTCGGTGGCGCCCTCGGCCGCCTTCGCCTGCTGCACGCGGAACGCGGCATAATCGACGGGGAAGTCCTCTGCGAACTCGATATCAGGTGCATGCACGATCCGCAGACCCTGCTCACGGAACCGAACGCTGAGGGCGAGGTCCTCCGAGACGACCTCTGGGAATCCGCCTACCGCCGACAGCGCCCGCGTGGAGAGCAGCGCGCCGCGGCCCACGAATGCCGGAAAACCGACTCGCGCACGCGTGGCGTGATTGACGCGGGCATGGCTGCGTACCAGGGGGCCGAAGAATCGCGCGAAACGGCTTGGTCCGCCGGCGACCGGCACGCCCTGTACGCAGGCGATGGCTGGGTCGGCGGCCAGGATCCGGGTAGTACGTGTCACGAAGTCCGACGGGATCCGGGTGTCGCTATCGAGCACGACGATCGCGTCCAGTTCCGCCGATATGAGGTTCAGCGCGTGATTGATATTGCCCGCCTTGGCGCCTGTGCGTTCGCGGCGGCGCAGGACGGTGGCTCCGATCGCCCGCGCGGCCTGGTCGACGGATCGGCGCCCAGTTACCGAGATCGAATCGTCCAAGATGAAGACGGCGGTCTGCACGTCCTGGGCCGCGCTGCAGATCAGCGCACGACGATCGAAATCATCGGCGGTGCAGTAGAGCAGTGCGACTCGGAGGTTCGCCTCCGAACGAGGCACCGCGGGCACTGGCCGAAGTGAGCGAGCCCAGAGGACGAGGGCGCGGATGCCGGTGAACCAGACGAGCGCGAGGCATGCCGCGTAGAGGACGACCACGAGGATCAGCTCGTGGTCACCGAGGATCGCGGCGACGGCGATGCCGGCGGCTGCGGCGCTGAGGAACGTTGCCCGCGTCATGTGCACAGTGACTCTCCATCGCGTTTCGTGACAATCCATTTCTGAGTATATGCATGTCGGGAAAATAGTAAAGCGGCGCGCCGCTGGCCCAGCCGACGAGCGCGCGGGGCATCCCGAAGTCACAGGCCGGTAACATGGCACAGTATGTCCGGCGCGGAACGCTCGTCGGGCCGAACATCCAAGGGAGACATCCGTGGCGAATCCTCTCGAGAAGCTGCTGCGCGCGGGCGAAGGTCGCGTCCTTCGCCGGCTCAGGCAGGTCGTGAAGGCCGTGAACGCGCTGGAAGAGGACTTCGAGAAGCTCACCGACGAAGACCTCCGCGGCGAGACCGCCGAACTGCGCGCCCGCTTCGAGAAGGGCGAGACACTCGACCAGCTGATGCCCGAAGCGTTCGCCGCTGTCCGCGAAGCGGCCCGTCGTACGCTCGGCATGCGCGCGTACGACGTCCAGATCATGGGCGGCGCGGCCCTGCACTTCGGCAACATCGCCGAGATGAAGACCGGTGAGGGCAAGACGCTGGTGGCGACCCTCCCCTCCTATCTGAACGCGATCGCCGGCAAGGGCGTGCACGTCATCACCGTGAACGACTTCCTCGCCTCGTACCAGTCAGAGCTGATGGGCCGCGTGTACCGCGCCCTCGGCATGACGACGGGGACCATCGTCTCGGGGCAGAACCCCGAGGTGCGTCGCGCGCAGTACGCCGCCGACATCACCTACGGCACGAACAACGAGTTCGGCTTCGACTACCTGCGTGACAACATGGCGTGGCGCAAGGAGGACCTGGTCCAGCGCGAGCACTACTTCGCGATCGTGGACGAGGTCGACTCCATCCTGATCGACGAGGCGCGCACGCCGCTGATCATCTCCGGCCCGTCCTCCGGCGAGGCGAACCGCTGGTTCACCGAGTTCGCCAAGATCGCTCGCACCCTCGAGCCAGGGGTCGATTACGAGGTCGATGAGAAGAAGCGCACGGTCGGCGTGCTCGAGCCGGGCATCGAGAAGGTCGAGGACTACCTCGGCATCGACAACCTCTACGAGTCGGCGAACACTCCGCTGATCTCGTTCCTGAACAACTCGATCAAGGCACTGGCGCTCTTCAAGCGCGACACCGACTACGTCGTCATGAACGACGAGGTCATGATCGTCGACGAGCACACCGGTCGCATCCTGGTCGGGCGCCGCTACAACGAGGGCATCCACCAGGCCATTGAGGCCAAGGAGGGCGTGCCGGTCAAGGCCGAGAACCAGACGCTCGCCACCGTCACACTGCAGAACTACTTCCGCCTCTACGACAAGCTCGCCGGCATGACCGGTACCGCCGAGACCGAGGCGGCCGAGTTCATGTCGACTTACCAGCTCGGCGTCGTGCCGATCCCGACGAACCGGCCGATGATCCGCAAGGACATGCCCGACCTCGTCTACAAGAACGAGCAGGCGAAGTTCGCGCAGGTCGTCGAGGACATCGCCGAGCGCCACGAGAACGGACAGCCGGTGCTCGTCGGCACGGTGAGCGTCGAGAAGAGCGAGTATCTGTCGCGGCTGCTCGCGAAGAAGGGCATCCGGCACGAAGTCCTCAACGCGAAGAACCACGCGCGAGAGGCCGAGATCGTCGCTCGGGCGGGGAAGCTGGGCGCAGTGACCGTCGCGACGAACATGGCCGGGCGTGGTACCGACATCATGCTCGGCGGCAACGCCGAGTTCCTCGCCGTGCAGGACCTGAAGGCGAAGGGGCTGGACCCCGAGCAGACGCCCGAGGAGTACGAGGTCGCGTGGGACGAGACCTACGAGGCGATGAAGACGCAGGTCGCCGAAGAGGCCGAGAAGGTCATCGAGGCGGGCGGTCTGTACGTGCTCGGCACCGAGCGGCACGAGTCGCGCCGAATCGACAACCAGCTTCGCGGTCGCTCCGGTCGCCAGGGCGACCCCGGTGAGAGCCGCTTCTACCTGAGCCTCACCGACGACCTGATGCGGCTGTTCCAGTCCGGTGCCGCCGAGGCGATCCTGGCGCGCACGAATTTCCCCGACGACGTGCCGATCGAATCGGGACTCGTCAGCCGTGCCATCCGCAGCGCCCAGTCGCAGGTCGAGGCGCGCAACGCGGAGATGCGAAAGAACGTCCTGAAGTACGACGACGTCCTGAACCGTCAGCGCGAGGCGATCTACGCCGACCGCCGGCACATCCTGTACGGCGACGACATCGCCGACCGGGTGCGTCACTTCATCGAGGACGCGATCGGTGGCATCGTCGATGATCATACGTCCGAGGGGCACGCCGACAGCTGGGACTTCGACGCCCTGTGGGCCGAGCTGAAGACGCTGTACCCCGTCGGGGTCAGCATCGATGAAGTGGTCGCCGAGGCCGGCGACCGCAAGGGCGGCATCACCGGGGAGGCGCTCAAGCGGGAGCTGGTCTCCGACGCGCTGATCGCCTATGAGCGCCGCGAGCAGACGCTCGGCGAGGCCGCCATGCGCGAGCTCGAGCGACGCGTCGTACTGCAGGTGCTCGACCGTCGCTGGCGCGACCACCTCTACGAGATGGACTACCTCAAGGACGGTATCGGGCTGCGGGCCATGGCACAGCGCGACCCCCTCATCGAGTACCAGCGCGAGGGATATGCCATGTTCCAGTCGATGATGGGGCAGATCAAGGAGGAGTCGGTCGGCTACCTGTACAACCTCGAGGTCGAGGTGCGTCAGGCGGGCGCCGAGCAGACCGAGGTCGAGGCGAAGGGGCTCGCCGACGCGCAGCCCGAGCAGAAGCTGGAGTACTCGGCGCCCAACGACGCCGGCGAGGTCGAGGTGCGCAACGACCGCGGGCAGGTGCAGCAGGCCGCCACAGCGCGGATGCGAAAGGCCGCCGGCCCCCAGGGTCGCGAAGAGCCGGAGGCCCAGGAAGGGCCCCGCGGGACGTTCGGGCAGAAGACGGATGCCGCGCAGGGCGGCAACCGCGAACAGCGCCGCGCGCAGCAGCGCAAGAAGAAGTAGCCGAAAGAAGGCCGGGTCCCCGCGGGGACCCGGCCTTCTTTGTGCGGGGGACCGGTGCGCCCGGACCCCCGCGACCACTCAGGCCGAGGCGATCGTGATCTCGTCGGCCGAGGAGAAGACCGCCTTCTCCTTCGTCACGCGGTCCTGGAACCACTTCGCCAGGAACAGCGCCGCCACCATCAGGTACGCGACGGCGAACATGACCTGGGAGTCGCCCAGTCCCTGACTGAGATCGGCGAGACGGGGCACCGGAGCGTGGATCACTCCGAAGAACGACACGACGGCAGCGATCACGCCCACCAGTGCGCCGCTGACGGCGCGGTTGCGGATGGCGAACACCGCGATCATTCCCCACAGCAGCGACGACAGGGGGGCGCCGTTGCCGAGATGGGTGATGCCGCTGTAGTACGTGCCGGCGGCGTTGAGCGTCGCCGCTCCGACCTCACCCGCGTTGGTTCCGACCGACTTCAGCACGTTGTTCACCAGGCTGTTCGCCCAGCTGGCGATCCACGGGAACAGCGCGATGAACACCACCGGCATCTCGACCTTCGGGGTCTCGCGCACCGCCTGGCCAGCGGTGACGACGCCGATGTAGATGAGGATCGGCGCGATGGCCGCCAGCGGCACGATCGAAAGCAGCACCGCGCTGAGCCCGAACAGACCCATGAAGAACATCGTGATGCCGTTGAGCATCGTGTATCCGATGCCCGCACCCATCTCCTTGTAAGCCGTGTGTCCGATGTAGACGGTCACCGGGTAGGGGTTTCCCATCAGCGCACCGATCATGGTGGCACCGCCGTTGACGAGCATGACCGGGCGCGCCTTGTACGAGTCGCCGGCGGCCTCTGCGGCCTCGATGTTCTCCAGGTCGAACACGTAGTTCGCCAGGGCGAGCGGCACCGCCGAGGCGAGGTACGGCGCGGAGTGCCCGAGTCCCTCAAGGAAGCTGCCGATGGACACCTGCGGAGGGTTGAAGCCCGCGTTCGCCAGTGCCGTCTGCACAGCCTCCGGGCTCTGCAGCCCGAACGCCCACGCCGCGGCGCTGCCGACGAGGAGCAGCAGCAGGCCGGTGGGGACCTTGCCGAGGAACGGCACCCGGCCGAACCAGTTCATGAACACCAGCACGAGCACGATGAACGCGACGACCGGGAACTGGAAGCTCTGCAGCATCGGGTTCATCGCCAGCAGCAGCAATCCGAGACCCGCGAGGCACGCCAGCAGCACGGAACGCGGCACCGTACGGCGCAGCACGTCGCCGAAGAACGAGCCGACGAACAGCATGAGGCCTTCCAGGAAGCCCCAGACCAGGCCGATCCCGACGGCCAGCTCCGCGTCCTGCGTGGTGGAGTACACCGGCAGGATGACGAGGAAGGTCACCGTGAAGATCGACGGCGCGCTGGGCCCCGACGGCAGCGCCACCACGTCGCCGCGGCCTTCCCTCGCGGCCAGCCGCCGTGCGAACCAGACGTACATCGAAGACGTGATGAGGATCGCGAGCCCGAATGCGGGGGCGATCCGGCCGACCACGATCTCGGACGGCAGACCGGCCAGGGTCAGCAGAGCCGTGAAGGTGATGATGTTGGTGAGATTGTTGGTGAACAGCGCGAAGAACGCCGCGATGTCGCCCTTCTTCCACCATTTGAGTTGCGCGTCCGTGGACGCGGGGGCCGTCACGGTCATGCCGCGATCCTTTCGGTAAGGGCGCGCAGCGCCTGCTGGAAGGCCTCGACCGGCGGGTGCGTGATGCCCGCGCCGATCATGCCGATGCCGGGGTCCTTGTGCGCGATCGCGGTGTTGATCACAGGGAGGATACCGGTCTCCATCACCTTCCGCACGTCGATCCCCGTGGGCACGCCCATGAAGTCCAGCGCCGGGATGGTGATGTTCGAATTGTTGCCCGTGGTGATCGCGTTCATGGTGCGTGAGTAGCCCATCGCCTCGTCCACCGTGCCGCCGACGAGGGCGACGATCGCTGGTGCCGCCGCCATCGCGAACCCGCCGATGCCGAACGTCTCGGTGATCGCGGAGTCGCCCATGTCGAGGCCGGAATCGGCCGGCGTGTAGCCCGCGAACATCGGGCCGACGACCTGCTGTGCCGGTCCGGTGAACCACTGACCGCCGGTGCCGGAGACGCGGATGCCGAACTCGACGCCGTTGCGCGCCATCGTGGTGACCACGGTGGAGTTCTCGATGTCGTTCGCGGCGTCCAGCGCCGCCTTTGCAGTGACCATCCACGTGGGGCCCGAGAAGTAATCCGACGAGGCGACGAAGTCGAACACCTCGCGCTTCTCCTTGGTGGAGAAGTCGGTCTCCAGGATGTACGGTGCCAGCGCCTGGATGAGCAGCGTCGTGCCGGCGACGTTGCGGTTGTGCGCCTCGTCACCCATGTGCAGAGCCTGCGACAGCATCAGCCGGAGGTCGATGCCGTCGGTGTTCAGGGCCATGGCGGCGGAAAGGATGGGGCCGAACACGTCGCGCATCCAGTTCAGACGGTCGATCACGGACTGGTCGTTCGCGCCGAAGCGGAGGATCTTCGACAGCTGCTCCGACAGGTTCGTGTACGCGGTGTTGCCATGCGTGCGGTTGGTGACCTTGTGCACCCACATGCTCGCGCTGGTGACGCCGGCCATCGACCCGACCGACTGGTGCTCGTGGCAGGGCGAGAAGGTGATCTCGCCCGAGGAAGCGAGCTCGAACGCCTCGTCGAGGTCTTTCGCCAGGCCCTCGAACACGAGGGCTCCGGTGACGGCGCCCTGCATCGGGCCCGACATCCGCGGGAACTCGATCGGCGGCCCGGCGTGCAGGATTGTGGTCCTCGTCATCCCCGGCACCGTGTCGATGGCCTGGCCGAAGCCCTCCAGGAACGGCTGTGCCGAGAGGATGCGCTCCAGTGCCACCTGATTGGCGGCGTCGATCTTCTCGGCGATCTGCGGGCTCTCCAGCCGGCTGAGTGCCGCGACCGTCTCGGGGTCACCGCCGCCAGGCGGCGCCCAGTCCATCAGGACGGGGGAGACGCCCTGCGCTTGCAGGTCTTCGGCGAACATGTCGAGGCCGAGGTTGACCGGCCGCAGTTCGGACGTGAACAGGTCGTTGACGCTCATCAGTTGTCACCCTTCGCGACGAATTCCCGGGCGAGCAGCCCCAGGTTGGTGGAGGAGGAGGCGATGGTCACGCCGGCGGCCTCGAGCTTGGCGATCTGCTCGGCGACCGACGGGGTGTCCAGGTCGGTGCCCAGCACATAGCCGAGGATCTCCAGGTGCTGTCCGCGCGCGGCGGCCTTGGCCTTGGCCTCCTCGATGGCCGGGATGGTCACCCCGACCGGGTCCTCGTGGGAACCGAACCCGACGATGAAGTCCATGGCGATCACGCCGACTTCGGGGTCGTCTGCCTCTTCAACCAGGCGCTGCACCCGCAGGGACGGGTCGATCATCGGGTGCGGACGCCCGTCGGTGAAGTCGTCGTCGCCCATGTCGAGGTAGGTGTGCTCCTTGGAGGCGTCCGTCGCCTTCAGCACGCGTGCCGGATCCTTCTGGATGTTGGAGTACACGTTGTCGTACTTCGCCAGCGCCGCGAACATCGCCTCGTCGCACAGGGTGCCCCCGCAGAACAGGCCGCGCACGTACTTCTGCTCCGGAGAGAGCTTGGCTCGCACCTCGTCGATCAGCGGCAGGTTGAGCGGATGCAGGTCGAGGGTGGATTCGTCGACGCCGGTGGCCAGCACGGCGGCCAGCGCCGCGGGCTTCGTGCCCGAGACGAGCTTCACGTTGTCGTAGCCCGACTCGGTGCGGTCGGATCCGAGGAAGGTCACGATGACGGGCTTCGAGGCGGAGCCGGCGACGGCGAGCACCGTGTCGGCGACCTCTTCGGCCGGCGGCTTGGAGACGACGACGATCACGTCGGTGCCGGGGTCGGCGTCCAGGGCGCGGATGCCGTCGATCATCGAGATTCCGCCGACTTCGGTGGACAGGTCGCGGCCGCCCGTTCCGATCAGCTGCGAGACACCTCCGCCGAAGTCGTGGATGCGGACCGAGAGTTCCTGGCTGCCCGTGCCGGACGCCCCGACGATGCCGATGCTGCCGCGGCGCACCGCGTTCGCGAACGCCAGGCCGGTGCCGTTGATGATCGCGGTGCCGCAGTCCGGGCCCATCACCAGCAGCCCCTTCTCATGCGCGAGCCTCTTCAGCGCGACCTCGTCCTCGACGGGAACGTTGTCGGAGAAGATCATCACGTGTTTGCCCGCGTTCAGCGCCTTGCGTGCCTCGCGTGCGGCGAATGCCCCGTTGACCGAGATGAGCACGAGGTTGCTGTCCGGGGTCTCGGTGAAGGCGCCGTCGAGGGTGCGGTACCGCACGGCGGCGGCGCCGGCGGAACCTGCGCTCTTGCGGGCGAGGATGTCCTCGATCCCGGCGATGGCATCCTCCAACCGGGTGTCGTCGACGTCGACGACGATCATGAGGTCGCTGGGCCGTGCGTCGTCGATCGCCGGGTCGACGATGTCGAGGTTCGCCAGCACCTCCTTGTTCATCGGGGTCGCCATGGCGATGAACGCCTGGGAGACCCCCTCGATCCCGTTCGCCTTGGTGCTCATCGACATGAGCGAGACGGAGTCGAGATAGGTGTTCTTCCTGATGTCGATGTGCCGGGTCATCAGTGTCCTTTCCGGGTCGGTGCGGGTCAGAGGTAGCGCTCGATGATGGCGACGATCTCGTCGAAGCCGCGCTGGCGGGCGAGCTCGATCGGGGGCACGCCCCATTCGTCGGTCATGCCCGGCTTGGCTCCGTGCTGGAGCAGCAGTTCCACGGTCTGCTGGCGCACCGGGCCGCCGTCACCGAGGATGATCGCCTCGATGAGGGCGGTCCAGCCGACGGTGTTCGTCAGATTGACGTTGATGTTCGTGTTCTCGAGCAGGTACCGGACGATCTCGAGGTGGCCCTTCTCGGCCGCCGGGGTGAGTCCGTTGCCGCCGAACCGGGTCAGGCGCTTCAGATCGGCGCCGGCCTCCACCATCGTCTTCACGAGCTCGAGGTCGTTGAAGATGCAGCCGTGGATGAAGGGATTGAAGCAGGTCTGGTCCTGCGCGTCGATGTCCACGCCCTCGACGATGAGCGCACGCACCACGTCGAGGTGCCCGCCTCGCGCGGCGCGCAGGATCGCGGTCGCCTCCTCCCGGTCGACGACGTTCTTGTCGGCGCCGGCGGCGAGGGCTGCGCGCACACCATCCAGGTCGCCGGCGGCAGCGGCCTCCAGGAAGCGCTCGTCTGCGGTCGCACTCGTCTCCTGCGTTCTGGACAGGGCGTCGGTCATCTCGTTCTCCTTCATTCGTGGGCGGGCTGGTGTGTAGCAGGGCGCAGTGCGTACTCGACCGTCAGCGCCAGGCGGATGCCGGTGAGCAGGTCATCGCCGGAGGTGTGGCCGATCCGGCGGACGCGGGCGATCGCGTCTGCCGCCGCCGCAGCGTCGTCGCGGCGCAGGGCATGGACGAGGTCGTGCACGCGCTGCCGCGAACGCCCGGCCAGCGCGTGACGCAGGGTCACGGCGCTGAGCAGGGTGGTGCGGGTTCCGGCACCGTCGATCGCGTCGCGGAGCGCGGCCAGGCGTGTTGCGAGCCGCATGCCCGGATGCGCGGAGAGGAACGTCGTGCCGGTGAGGATGTCGTCGCCGGCGGGCGTCAGTCCTTCGCCGAGGCCGATCAGGTCGGTCGCGGCCGCGGTGACGGCACGATCGTCTCCGCGCATCAGCGCTCGTTGGAATGCTTCCACGCGGCCACGCAGCACGGCGGCGCTCGCGCGGCCGAACGGGGTGACCGGCGTCGGTACGGAGATCGGCAGCACGCGCAGCGCGCGGAGGATGTCCATCCGGGTCAGGGCGGAGAGGTCAGTCGGCTGTGAGCGCCAGGGGGAGGCGTTGGTCAAGTCGATCACGCAATCCGGCAGCACGAGCGCGCCGGACTCGATGCCGACCGGATCGTCGGGGGAGCAGCGGAAGCCGGCCTGGAAGGGGATCCGGATGCTGGCCGGCGCGTCGTCCAGCGTCTCGTCGATCAGGGAGACCAGCTCCGAGCCCAGCCGGACGTTGACCGCGCGCCGGTGCACGGAGTGGACGCGCCCTCCGGAGGCGCCGGGGGACGCAGGACGTGCCGCGCGTGAGAGCGTCTCCTCAAGCGCAGCATCCCAGGTGGTCGCGCGTACGGCGACCCGGGTTGCGACGGGGGTCATCGTCTTCTCTCCGTGCATCCGGTCCGCACGGGTGGGCGGGGCCGGATGGCTGTGTGTTGTCTGAGAACAGGTATACCATCTGTACTAATGGAATACCATTCCTCATTCTGGTACACCAGAACTTCCAACCTGAACAAGGAGAACACATGCGCGTCGTAGTGGCACTCGGAGGCAACGCCCTCGCCCGCCGGGGGGAGCCGATGACCGCCGAATATCTGCGGGCGAACGTCAAGTCCACCTGTGAGGCACTGGCCAAGCTGGCACGGGACAACGAGATGGTCATCACGCACGGCAACGGCCCGCAGGTCGGCCTGCTCGCGCTGCAGAATCTTGCATATCAGGACGTCGCGGCGTACCCGCTCGACATCCTGGGCGCCGAGACGCAGGGCATGATCGGGTACGTCGTGCAGCAGGAGCTCTCCAACGCGCTCGGCGGCGAGCGCGAGGTCGCCGCCGTGATCACCACCACCGTCGTCGACGAGTCCGACCCGGCCTTCGACCGCCCCACCAAGCTGATCGGGCCGCAGTACTCGGCGCATGACGCCGCCGAGGCCGCAGCCGAGTACCGCTGGACGATCGCCAAGGACGGCCAGGCGTTCCGCCGCGTCGTGCCCTCGCCGAACCCGCTCTCGATCGTCCAGGCGCCGCTCATCCGCCGGTTGCTCGAGGACGGCAGCCTGGCTGTCTGCGTCGGCGGCGGAGGGGTTCCGGTGCGGCAGGACTCGAAGGGTCGGCACATCGGTGTGCAGGCCGTCGTCGACAAGGACCTGGCGAGTGCCGCGCTCGCCGCCGACATCCAGGCAGACACGCTCATCATGCTCACCGACGGCGACTACGTCAGCGAGAACTGGGGCACGCCGCAGCAGCGCGACATCCACACCGCGTCCGCCGACGCGGTTGCCGCAATGAAGTTCGCCGAGGGCTCGATGCAACCGAAGATCGACGCCGCGATCCGGGTGGCTCGTGCCGGCGGCCGCGCCCTGATCGGACCGCTCGACCGGCTGGACGACCTGCTCGCGCGGCGCGTCGGCACGGAGATCGTGCCCGAGCTCGCAGAGGGCGTCGTCTGGGTGGAGCCCGCGCCCGCCGCGAAGAGCTGACCTGCTTCCCGGGGCGCAGTGCGAGAATGAGCCTGTGAGCGCAGCAGAGGACCGCGGACTGGAGTCGACGAGGGTCGCGACGTGCCTGCGCGACGCGATCCTGGACGGCGCCCGGCAGCCGGGGAGTCGGCTGATCGAGCGTGATCTGGCCTCGGAGTTCGGGGTGAGCCGGGTGCCGGTGCGCGACGCTCTGAAGCTGCTGGAGGCCGAGGGGCTGATCGAACTGCGTCCGCGCACCTGGGCTGTCGTCCGGGAGTTCACGCCGGCCGACCTCGCCGACCTCGACGAGGTCCGGCAGGTGCTCGAGCCCATGGCGTTCCGCCTCGCCGCCGAGCGACACCGCCGCGACGGCCTCGAGCGGCTGCGCGCTGTGCTCGAGAACGAGCAGGAGAGCGCCCGTTCGGCGAACAGCATCGGATCGAGGCGGGCCGCCGCCGACTTCCACGAGATCGTCGTCGAACTCGCCGACAACCGTCTGCTGCGCGAACTCATGAACACCATCCGCAGCCGGCTGCGCTGGGCGCTCGCCCAGCATGACGACCTGCAGCACATCGCCGAAGAGCACGTCGCCCTGTACGAGGCGATCCGTGACCGCGACGGCGAGCGAGCCTCGGCACTGGCGCACACGCACGTCGACAGCAGCCGCGTGCAGCGCGCTGCGCACGCCGAGGCGCTGCGCACCGGTGCCGTGCCGATCGTCCCCGCGCGCGAGGGAGCGGGGATCGGGCGGTAATCTTTACCGATGACCCCGCGCACCCTGGATCAGTCGTCCAAGCTGAAGAACGTCCTGTATGAGATCCGGGGCAAGGCACTGGTCGAGGCGGCGCGCCTGGAGGCCGAGGGCCACCAGATCCTCAAGCTCAACACCGGCAACCCTGCGATCTTCGGCTTCGAAGCGCCGCATCAGATCGTCCACGACATGCTCGCGGCCGTTCCCACCGCGCACGGTTACAGCGACAGCAAGGGCATCATCTCGGCGCGACGGGCCGTGGTCAGCCGATACGAGCAGATCGACGGCTTCCCTCGCATCGATCCCGACGATGTCTACCTGGGCAACGGCGTCTCCGAACTCATCACGATGACGATGCAGGCCCTGCTCGACCAGGGCGACGAGGTGCTCATCCCCGCGCCCGACTATCCGCTGTGGACGGCCATGACCTCCCTGGCCGGCGGTACGCCGGTGCACTACCTGTGCGATGAGAACACGGGGTGGCAGCCCGACCTCGACGACATCCGCGCGAAGGTGACGCCGCAGACCAAGGCCATCGTCATCATCAACCCGAACAACCCCACCGGTGCGGTGTACTCGCGGGAGGTGCTGGAGGGGCTGGTGCAGATCGCCAGGGAGAACCAGCTGCTGCTGCTGTCGGACGAGATCTACGACCGGATCGTGTTCGACGAGGTGGAGCACATCCCGACGGCGATCCTCGCTCCCGACCTGCTGTGCCTGACCTTCAACGGTCTCTCCAAGACCTACCGCGTGGCCGGTTACCGCTCGGGGTGGCTGGTCGTCACCGGTCCGAAGGAGCACGCGAAGGGCTTCATCGAGGGCATCACGCTGCTCGCGTCGACCCGGCTGTGCCCGAACGTCCCGGCGCAGCACGCCGTGCAGGCGGCGCTCTCGGGGGTGCAGACGATCGACGCGCTGGTCGCGCCGACCGGGCGGCTGCACGAGCAGCGCGACATCGCCTGGGAGGGCCTGGAAGCGATCCCCGGCGTCAGCTGCGTGAAGCCGCAGGGAGCGCTGTACGCGTTTCCGCGCCTCGACCCCGAAGTGCACGAGATCCGTGACGACGAGAAGCTCGTGTACGACCTTCTCGTGTCGGAGAAGATCCTGCTCGTGCAGGGCACCGGCTTCAACTGGCCGACGCCCGACCATCTGCGGGTGGTCACGCTCCCCGAAGCGCGCGTGCTGAGCGAAGCCGTCGAGCGGCTCGGGAACTTCCTGTCGAGCTACCGGCAGTGACCTCCGACCGCACCCCCAGCCCTGCGGCCACGCGACGAACCGCCGCGACCAGTGCCGAGCGGGGTGCGACGTCGGCGATCGGCCTGGCGTGCAGGGCGGCGGCGTCGGCCCCGCGCTGATCGAACGGGACGAAGGTGACATCGTCGATGCCGGCGAACCGGTCGAGCGTGCGCCGGATCTGGCCCCGTGCGTCGATACCCAGCGGCCCTGACCTCACGCGGTTCGCCACAACGGTCACCGGGGTGGCCCCGATCAGATGCCGAAGCTCGGCGTGCCCGCGCAGGAACCGGCTCGCTCCGAGCGGATCGGCCGAGAGCACGGCGACCACGGCATCCGCTTCGAGCAGGCTCGCGGCGGTGGCCGCGTGCCGGGACGGCCCGCCGAGCTCGAGCAGGTCGTCGTCCTCGTCGAATTCGGCCGCCACGTCGACGACCGTCTCGTCGACCCAGGTGCGACACGCGTCGAGCGTCGTGCGCAGCCGGTCGGCGGCGAGCTCCGGCCAGCGACCGGGCCGGTTCAGCCCGGTGAGCACCTCGATCGTGCCCGCCGACGACTCGACGGGTGTGGACAGCCGCGACAGCTCGGCCGTGTCCAGGCTGCCGAGGCCCGCGCGCCGGCACGCCGCCGCCAGACCGGGGGCGTCCTCCGAGAGCCCCAGCTGAAGCGCCAGGGAAGGGGCGACGCTGTCGGCGTCCACCAGGGCTGTCCGCCGGCCCGCACGGGCGAGCTCGACGGCCAGTTGCACCGCCAGCGTGGAACGGCCGGGGGCGCCGGCTGGGCCCCACACCGCGATCACCCGCGACGGCGCGCCGGAGTCGGAGCCGCCGGGCTCCGGCGGATCCGACAGCGCGAGCAGGATCCGCCTGGCCGGAGTGTCGAGCGGCAGCGGCTCGGGCAGGCCGAAGCGCGCCGCCAGTCGCGAATCGCCGGCACCGATCGGCACGACGCGCACGCCGGCTCGATCGCAGCGGCGGATGAGCGCCGACGTCAGCAGGTCGCGCGAGGGCGACAGCAGCACGGCATCCGCGCTCGAGAGATCGGTCTGCGGCAGCTCGGCGGGTGGCACGGTCACGACAGTCGCGCCCTCGAGCTCCAGGTCCGCGGCCACCGCCGCACCATCGCCCGGCTCCAGGGCGACGATCAGCGTCGTCACGATCCCGCCCCCGCCGGCACGATCGAGATGGCAGCGCCGCCGGTGATGGCCGCCAGGACGTCGGCCACGTCCGCACGGTCGATCACCACCTCCACGTCGGTGCTCGCCTGGCTCAGCATCCCCTCGCTCTCGGCGACGGAGGCCACGACGGCGTCGGCGATGAGGATGCGCGGCGTGTCGAACGTGCGGCCGTCCTCCCGCAGCGGCGCGTGCCACAACTCGACGACGGTGCCGGCGTCGATCCCCTCCGGAAGGGCGGTGCTGCCCACGACGACCGCAGTCGTGCCGGCATCCTCGGCGGACCCTGTGGCCGACCGCGGAACGAGCTCGCCCTTGGAGACGGTCCGGGTGGCCACCATGCCGGAATCGAGGTCCTGCGGGGCGAGGTACGACGGCGACAGCGCGCCGAGTCCCACCTCGACCACCTGGAAATCGGCCGAGCTGATCTCCTCACCGGGAACGAGCGTGCGGGTGGCCTGCAGCACGGGAGTCGTCTGCCTGGATGACGACACGAGCAGCCAGACTCCGGCGATGGACACGATCACGAGGACGATGCCGACGAGGAAGCGGACGTCGCCGAACCAGGCGCGGCGAGCACGGGGGTGCGTCATGGTGCCATCGTCACAGATCCGCGCGTGCGGGCACGGAAGTTATCCACAGGGGGGATTCGCAGAGGCATGTTCATCGCCAGCGGGGGAGAATGAATGCATGCCCGACGCATCCACCCCTGCTCCTCGCTTCCTCGCCCCCGCGCAGGTGGCCGAGCTGCTCAGCATCGAGGTCGACGAAGTGATCGCCCTCGTGCAGGACGGGCAGCTGCGCGGTTCTCAGCTCGGCGCCCCACCGCGGTGGCGCGTCGAGGAGGCCAGTCTCGCGGAGTATCTCGCTGAGAGGTCGGAGCAGTCGCGGCGGATGGCGCTGTGGCGTCAGGCGAACGAGGCGAGCTTTCCGGAGCTGTGGGGGACCACCCCCTACCGGCGCAGCTGACCGGCCACGCCGCGGCCCGGCTCAGAGCAGCTCCGCGCCGCCCGACTCCGGGCGCACCCAGCAGATCGCCGTGAACGGAACCATGCGGTACGCCCGCACCGTGCGCGCGTGCCTCGGCTCGCCGGGGTCGTGTACCGCCAGGTCGAGGTGGTCGACGCCGGCGCGGTCGATCGTCCCGTGTGTCGGGGTGTCTGCGCACCCGCCCACGAGCACGGGAACTCGTCGCCGGGCAAGGTCGCGAAGCAGGAACCCGAACGTCATCCTCTCGCGCAGGCCGGACTCGGCAGAACTGTCGGCCAGGCTGCTCAGCAGCATGCCGTGATCCACGGCGACGCCGGCGACCGCGTCGATCGGGACGAGCGACAGGCGAGGCGCGGAGGCCGAGGTCACGGCGATCCAGTCCGCACCGAGCGCCCGGAGGGTGGCATCCCACCGTTCCCCGGAGCGCAGCTCGAGCACCAGACGACCCTGTTCCGGCAGCAGCGTGCGCAGACGGTCGCGGAGCGCGAGCTTGGCGATGCGCAGCCGCTCGGACTCGGCGTCCAACGCGGCCCGCTCGGCCTCCCACTCCGCGGCGAGCTGACCTTCGAGGTCGTTGAAGAGATGCTCCCATGACACCTGACCGAGGGTAGGCGAGCGGCGCCGAACCCGGGACGAGTTATCCACAGAATCGCGTGACGGTCTTCCGATCGCGGGCACACCGTGCTGTACTGCTGACAGCTTCGCAGGCTTCTCACAGACAGACACGGACCGGGGGGAACGGGTAATGGCGACGACGTTGAGCGAGTTCTTCGCACCTCAACCCACCCGCGCCGCCGACCTGCCCGACCCCGAACCGCTGCTGCGCAGCCTCACTCAGGGTGCACTCGAGGTGCTCGCCGGTGTGCGCGAGGTCGACCAGCTGGCACGCTGGTTCAGCGAGGACGCGTTCCGTGCGCTCGTGACTCGCGCCAACCTCTCCGCAAGGGCTCGCAGCGCACGAGGGGTGGCGCCGGCGCGGCCGAGCTTCCGCATCCTCTCCATCCGGCACTCCGCGCCGGCTGACGGCGTGGTCGAGGCCGTGATCGTCGTGGCGGGCCCCGGTCGCACGCGGGCGGTCGCGATGCGTCTGGAGGGGCTCGACGGGCGGTGGCGGGCGAGCTCGCTCGCCGTGCTGTGACACCGCGTCCGACGCCGTGGGGCGCACCGCTTAGGCTGGTGTCGTGTCAACGCTCAGTGATCTCGTCCACGCGCAGGGGCGCCTGACCGCGGCGGAAGTGGAGTGGCTGCACCGGCTCGCCGGAGACGGACAGCTGCTCGCCGACCTGGCCTCGGCCGATGTCGTGATGTGGGTGGAATCCGGCGACGGGTCGTTCATCGCGGTCACGCACTCGCGACCCAGCGGCGCCGCCACGCTGTTCTACCGCGACATCGTGGGGGAGAAGGTTCGCCCCCAGTGGCGCACGCAGGTGCACGCCGCGTTCGAGAGCGGCGAGATCCTCGACTCGGCGTCGCCCGATTGGTTCGAGGAGACGCCGACGCGTGTCCGCGCCGTGCCGATCGTGCGCGCCGAGGGCGAGCGGACGGTCCTGGGTGTGCTCACCCGGCACACCAACCTGGGCGAGGCGCGCATGCCGTCCCGGCAGCAGATCAGCTTCGACGAATGCGCGAACGACCTGTTCCGGATGATCGCCTCAGGTGAGTTCCCCGACCTCTCCGCACCGACCGCACCGCGGCGTGGCGCTCCGCGTGCCTCCGACGGTCTGATCCGTATCGACGTGGACGGGATCACCACATTCGCCAGCCCGAACGCCCTGTCGGCGTTCAACCGGATGGGCTTCGACGACGAGCTCGAGGGCGAATCGCTGGCCGAGGTCACCACTCGGATCATGCCGCCGTCACGGCAAGTGGACGAGACGCTGCCGGTGGTGGTCACCGGGCGCGCCCCGTGGCGCACGGACATGGAGGCCCGCGGCGTCACCGTGTCGCTGCGCGCCATCCCGCTGAAGGACCACGGCACCCGGATCGGGGCGATCCTGCTGTGCCGCGACGTGTCCGAGTTGCGGCATCAGGAGCAGGAGCTCATCACCAAGGACGCCACGATCCGCGAGATCCACCACCGGGTGAAGAACAACCTCCAGACCGTGGCGTCGCTGCTGCGCATCCAAGCGCGCCGCACGCACTCCGACGAGGCGCGCGATGCACTCACGCAGGCGATGAGGCGCGTCGAGTCGATCGCCGTGGTGCACGACACGCTGGCCAGCGGCCTGGCGCAGACCGTCGATTTCGACGAGGTGTTCGACCGCGTGCTCAAGCTCGTCGCCGAAGTGGCCGCCGCGCCCAACACCCGCGCCAGGACGCAGCGCGAGGGTCGCTTCGGCGTGCTGCCGAGCGAGTACGCCACGCCTCTCGCGCTCGCGCTGACCGAAGTGGTGACCAACGCCGTCGAGCACGGCCTCGCCGGTCAGGAGGGCGTCGTCACGATCGAGGCGTTCCGCACCGACGAGAATCTGCGTGTCATCGTCAGCGACACCGGCCACGGGCTGCCCGAAGGACGGGTCGGCCAGGGCCTCGGCACGCAGATCGTGCGCACGCTCATCCAGGGCGAGCTCGGCGGCAGCATCGAGTGGAAGGGCCAGGACGGCGACGGCACTCAGGTCACCATCGTCATCCCGCTGCGCTGGATCAAGAAATGAGCGACGCAGCGGCACCTGCCTGTCCGGCGGGCGGTACCGCTGCGCTCCATGCAGCTACGCGGTGATCCGCAGGGGTCAGCCGGCGCGGCGGGCGCGAGCGGCCCGGCGCTTCAGCGCGCGACGCTCGTCCTCGGAGAGCCCGCCCCACACGCCTGAGTCCTGACCGGACTCCAGGGCGTACTGCAGGCAGATCTCGGTGACAGTGCAGGTAGCGCAGACGGCCTTGGCCTTCTCGATCTGATCGACAGCGGGCCCGGTGTTCCCGACGGGGAAGAACAGCTCGGGGTCGACAGTCAGGCAGGCCGCTTTGTCGCGCCAGTCCATAAAGGCTCCTCAATAGATGGATTCGGTGTGGGTCGTCGCATCCGCGACTCTCGAGTTCAGGTAGGGATCGGGGTTCCGCTACCCTGGTGATGCGAGCGATTGCCCGCCCCACTCCGATGTGGGAGCACATGGCCTTGTCCATTGTGTTACAGAAAGACTGTGAAATCAAGGGTTTTGCCACATCCCTTGGGAGGAGTGCGCGTGCGTCCGTCCCGTCCCGCGATGGCGGCTGCCGTCGTCCTCGGCGCCGAGGGGGTCGCGCTCGGCGTGATCTCATTCCTCGAACTTGGGGCGCTCGCCGCGGGTCAGGTGACGTCCACGCCTGCCGGCGTCGCCCTGGTCGTGCTCACCGTGCTCGGTGCGCTGGCGCTGTGCGCGTTCGCGGTGGGAACCCTGCGCCGCACGTCGTGGGCGCGTTCGGGCGGGATCGTCTTCCAGGTGCTCGGTATCGCGCTGGGGCTCGCGTCGCTGACGCTTCAGCCCGTGCCGTGGCTGTTCACGCTCGGGGTGGGGGCGACCGCGCTGGTGTGCCTGGTCCTGCTCATCGCCGCGGTGCGACACGACGGCGCCGGCGACCCCCGGCTCCGGTACGAGGACTGAGACCCGCACCGCCGCGATCGGGCCGGCGCCGTGCGGGAGTGGTGACGCTCAGGCCGCCAGCCCCAGCATCTTTCGCAGCCGTGCGACGTGACCGGTGGCCTTCACGTTGTAGAGGGCGTGGGTGATCACCCCGTTCTCGTCCAGCACGAACGTCGACCGGATGACGCCCTCGACGGTCTTGCCGTAGTTCATCTTCTCGCCCCACACGCCGTACGCGGAGTGGACGGCGTGGTCCTCGTCGCTGAGCAGCGGGAAGGTCAGCGCGTCCCGCTCGCGGAACTGGGCGAGTTTCTGTGGTGCGTCCCTGGACACTCCGACGACCTGGAAACCCGCCGCCTGGAGCGACGCGATGCTGTCGCGGAAGTCGCAGGCCTGGGCGGTGCACCCGGGGGTCATCGCTGCGGGGTAGAAGTACAGGATGGTTCTGCGGCCGCGCAGGTCGGCGAGCGAGACCGACGTGCCGTCCTGGTCGGGGAGCGTGAAATCAGGGGCGGGGGTACCGGGTTCGAGGCGCACGTTCGTCACCCCACCAGCTTAACCGGCGAAGGTCTGCAGCAGTCGCTGCAGGGATTCCAGGCGCGACAGACCGGTGGGGCTCAGGCGCCCGGCGGCCGCCTCCTCGTTCAGCGCGCAGTCGCTCGCATCGGGCAGGTGCGTGCACCCGCGCGGGCAGTCCTCGGCGATCTCGGCGAGTTCGGTGTAGGCGGCCAGGATGTTCGCCGGGTCGACGTGCCCGAGCCCGAAGGATCGCACCCCGGGCGTGTCGATCACCCAGCCGGAGCCCTGCTGCCCGCGGTACCGCAGAGACACAGTCGATGAGGAGGTGTGCCGCCCTCGACCCGTCACCTCGTTGACGTGGCCGGTGGCGCGGTGCGCGTCGGGCACGAGGGCGTTCACGAGGGTGGACTTGCCGACCCCGGAGTGCCCGACGAAGACCGTCGAATGCCCCTCCAGCGCAGCGCCGATCTCGCCCACCGGCATCCGGCCCCGCGCGCTGGTGAACACCCGCAGGTCGAGCCCCTCGAAGTGCGTCAGGAACGGCGCTGGGTCCGCGAGATCGGCTTTCGTGACGACGAGCAGCGGCCGGATGCCGGCATCCAGCGCCGCGACGAGGTAGCGGTCGACCAGCCGCGGGCGCGGTTCGGGATCCGCCGCCGCCACGACGACGAGCATCTGGTCGGCGTTGGCGACGACCACCCGCTCGACCTGGTCGGTGTCGTCGGCGCTGCGACGCAGCACCGAGGTGCGATCCGCGATCCCGACGATGCGGGAGAGGGTGCCGTCCGCGCCGGAGGTGTCGCCGACCACCCGAGCGCGGTCGCCGGTGACGATCGGCATGCGCCGCAGTTCCCGCGCGCGAGTGGCGGTCGCCGTGCGCTCGTCGGGGCCGTTCTCATCGATCAGCACGCTGTACCGGCCACGGTCCACGCCGAGTACCCGGCCGATGACGGCATCCTCGTGCGCGGGACGGCGCTTGGTGCGCGGGCGATTCGCCTTGGGGTTCGGGCGGGTGCGGATGCTGTCTTCGTCGAACTCGGCGAAATCGTCGAGCTCGTCGTCGTCGCCCAGCCAGCTCACGCCGCCGCGCCCCCCAGCATCCGCTCCCACAGCCGCACGAACTCGGGCAGCGTCTTGGCGGTGGTGCCGATGTCGTCGATCTCGACGCCGTCCACCCGCAGGCCGATCAGCGCGCCGGTGGTGGCCATGCGGTGATCGTGGTGCGCGGGCCACGCGCCGCCGTGCAGGGGCCTCGGCAGGATGCGCAGGCCGTCGGCCAGCTCTTCCGCCTCGCCGCCGAGGTTGCGGATGCCGGTGACGAGCGCGGCGATCCGATCGGTCTCGTGTCGGCGGATGTGCCCGACGCCGCGGATCGTCGTGGGCGAGTCGGCGAAGGCGGCCAGTCCGACGATCGTCGGGGTCAGCTCGCTCGCTGCCGACAGGTCGAGTTCGAGACCGCGGATGCCGTCGCCGGCGCGCACGGTGAGTGCACCGCCGTGACGGGACGTGTGCGCACCCATCGCCTGCAGGATCTCCGGCAGCAGCGCGCCCGGCTGGGTGGAATGCAGTGGCCACCCGGGTACGGTCACCTCGCCGCCTGCGACCAGGGCAGCCGCGAGGAAGGGGGCGGCGTTGGACAGGTCCGGCTCGATCGCGACGTCCTTCGCGCGGGGGATGCCGGCCTCCACGAGCCATTCGCCGACACCGGGCCGTTCGATGCGGATGCCGCGGCGGCTGAGCGCCTCGATCGTCATGTCGATGTGCGGCACGCTGGGCAGGTGCGCGCCGGTGTGCACGAGGTGCAGGCCCACGTCGAAGCGCGGTGCGGCCAGCAGCAGCCCGGAGACGAACTGGCTGGACCCGGATGCATCGATCTCCACCCGACCGCCGCGGATGTGACCGTGGCCGCGGATGGTGAACGGCAGCGACCAGGTGCCCTCGTCGTCCACATCCACCCCCAGGTCGCGCAGCCCGCTGATCAGGGCGCCCATCGGCCGGTGCAGGGCGGTCTCGTGCGCGGTGAGATGCACGTCCTGACCGGCGAGCCCGGCCAGCGGCGAGATGAAGCGCATCACCGTGCCGGCCTGACCGCAGTCGATCGTGACGCCGCCGCGCAGCGGCGCCGGGGTGACCACCAGATCGGGGCCGAACTCCCCGTCGGACGGGACCTCCTCGATGCGGGCGCCCAGCATCTGCAGCGCCTCGACCATGCGCCGCGAGTCGTCGGAGTGCAGTGGACGTATGAGGCGCCCAGGCCCATCGGCGATCGCGGCGATGACGAGCTCGCGGTTCGTCAGTGATTTCGAGCCCGGGACGCTCACCTTGGCGTGCAGAGGCCCGTCGGCGAGAGGGGCGTTGTACG
>JAPSIX010000297.1 GCA_031178475.1 Microbacterium sp.
CCGCCCTTGAGACCGTGGGCCTTCAGCAGGCGGCCGACACGGAGCTGATTCTTCTCGGCGGCCACGTCAGTCGTCCGCGACGTCGACGCGCACGCGCCGGCCATCGGCGAGCGCCGTGATGAGGGTCCGCAGAGCCTTGGCGGTGCGACCGCCGCGCCCGATCACGCGACCACGGTCATCCGGGTGCACGTGCACCTCGAGCACGTCGCCACGGGGCGATGCGGATGCGGTGATGCGGACGTCGTCCGGGTGATCGACGATCCCCTTGACGACGTGTTCGAGCGCGGCGGCGAGCACGACGGATTACTCGGCGTCGGTCGCAGCCTCGGCTGCGTCCTCGGCGGGAGCGTCGGCAGGCTCAGCAACCGGCTCGTCGGCCTTCTTCTCCGCCTTCGGCTTGACGACCGACTTCTTGGCGGCGTCGATCTCGAAAGCCGGCTTGGGCTCGGCGGTCTTCAGGGTGGACTTCGCGTCCTTGTCGCCCTTGAACTTGCCCCAGTCGCCGGTGATCTTCAGCAGCGCCGTGACCTGCTCGGTCGGCTGGGCACCGACAGAGAGCCAGTACTGCGCACGCTCGGAGTCGACCTCGATGAACGAGGGCTCCTCTGTGGGGTGATACTTGCCGATCTCCTCGATCACACGACCATCGCGCTTGGTGCGCGAGTCGGCGACGACGATGCGGTAGTAGGGCGCACGGATCTTGCCCATGCGCTTGAGACGGATCTTGACAGCCACGATTCTCCTGAATGGTGTGGAAGGAAACGAACCGGTCGCCTGGAGCGTGGGGTGCACACCCGGCGGAAGCTCAGAGGGTGGACGGATGCTGGATAGAGGGTCGAGCATGTCGTCCGACCCTCCATTCTGCCAGATCGCGGCCGGGCGCGCGAAACGAGACACGAACCGGGTGCGTGCGCGCGATGCAGCGTGTCAGACTTGCCGCGTGCCGCTCGAATTCGCGCCCTCCGCACGATCCACCGTCGGGTTGGAGTGGGAGATCATGCTCGCCGACCCCGTCACCGGGGATCTGGTCGGACGCGCGCCCGAACTGCTCGGCTCGCTCGAGCCGGAGAGCGCTCAGGAACGGCACACGGTCACCGGCGAGCTGCTCACCAACACGGTGGAGGTGACCAGCGGCGTGGGCGGCACGGTCTCCGAGGCGGTCGGTGATGTGGCATCCGCCATCGCGGCGGTGCGGAAGGCGACCGAACCTGCCGGTATCGAGCTGCTCTCGGCCGGCAGCCATCCGTTCGCGCAGTGGTTCAACCAGCGCGTGACCGACAAGACCCGCTACCGCACCCTCATCGAGCGCACCCAGTGGTGGGGGCGGAACATGATGATCTGGGGCATTCACGTTCACGTCGGGGTCGAGGACCGTGACAAGGTCTTCCCCATCATCGGCGCGCTCGCCGACTTCCTGCCGCACCTGCAGGCGCTGTCCGCGTCGAGCCCGTTCTGGGCGGGCGAGCGCACCGGCTATGCCTCCAACCGTGCCCTCGTGTTCCAGCAGCTTCCGACGGCCGGACTGCCCTGGCCGATGCAGTCCTGGACGCAGTTCGAGACGTACCTGGACGACATGACCCGAACCGGTGTGATCGCCGACGTCTCCGAGGTGCGCTGGGACATCCGCCCCGCGCCGCGATGGGGGACGATCGAGATCCGCGCCTGCGACGGCATGTCGACGCTGACCGAGCTCGCCTCGATCGCCGCGCTCGTGCAGTGCCTCGTCGAGCACTTCTCCCGCGAGATCGATGACGGCAGGATGCTGGCCACCATGCCGGCGTGGTACCACCGCGAGAACAAGTGGCGTGCCGCCCGGTACGGCCTGGATGCACGGGTGATCGTCGACGCCGCCGGATCCCAGGTGCCGGTCCGTGAGCACGTGGCAGCGGTGATCGAAGACCTCGCGCCG
>JAPSIX010000082.1 GCA_031178475.1 Microbacterium sp.
GCCGACCCGAGTTGGGTGCGCACCGTCCGCCTGATCGACGGTGAGGTGGTCGTCGCCGACGAGAGCGCCGCGCTGCGGCATCCGTCCACTCGCATCATCGTCGTCTGCGTCGGCGCTCCCGCGCAGCTTGCGGAGGGCATCCTCGTACCGGGGCGGGAGGGATCGCGCGACCTGCTGCTGACCCACGACGCCGCCGATGTGCAGATCGAGACTCGCGAGATCGACGATCCGTACCTGCGGGACTCGTGGGGCGATCGCGTGTCGCGGATGCTGTTCTCCCCGGCATCCGGCGAGCGCTTCGAGCTGAGGGGGAAGGCGCGATGAGCGAGCGTGAATCCAAGCCGGTGTTCGGCATCGCCCGCCGCGAGCGGATCATGGACGAGGTGCGCCGCACCGGCTCGGTGCGCGTCGCCGACCTCGCCCGGCAACTGGCCGTGTCGGAGTTGACGGTCCGGCGCGACATCGGCGAACTGGCAGACCGCGGGCTCGTCACCCGCGTGCACGGCGGGGCGACGCTGCGCAGCGGGCTGGACACGACGGTGGCGCCGCGCGCCGCCGCTCCCGGTCCGCGTTACCGCGTGGGTCTGGTGGTCCCGTCGCTGAGCTACTACTGGCCGCAGGTGGTGATCGGGGCCCGCGCCGCGGCGACCGAGGTCGGTGTGCAGCTCGTGCTTCGCGGGGCGAGCTACGAGGCCTCCGATCAGCGGCGGCAGATCACCTCGCTGGTCGAGTCGGGGAGCATCCACGGTCTCATCGCCGCGCCCGAGAACCTCGGGGCCGACGGTCACGCGCTGCTCGCCTGGCTGGAACAGCTGGCCATCCCGGTCGTGCTCATCGAGCGCAGGGCGCCGGCACCCCTGGCGCTCACCACACTGGAGTGGGTCACCACCGACCACGTCTTCGGCGGTTTCCTCGCCGCCGATCATCTCGCCGCGCTCGGCCACCGCAGAGTCGGCATCCTCACATCGGAGCAGTCGCCGACCTCATGGCAGCTGCGCCGCGGCTGGGGGCAGGCGATCGAGGAACTCGGTCTGGAGAGCACGATCGACGTGAATGCCTCGCTCGACTACATGGAAGGCCCCGAGCGCACCGCCTTCGTCACCGGCCTGCTCGAGCAGGTGCGCTCGACCGGTACGACCGGCATGCTCATCCACTCCGACCCCCAGGCCCTGCTGGTGCAGCAGAACGCGCTCGACCGCGGCTGGGTGCTGCCCGACGACCTGGCCATCATCGCGTACGACGACGAGGTCGCCGAGAACGGCGAGCCGCCGATCACCGCACTGCGCCCGCCCAAGCAGCACATCGGCAGGCGCGCCGTCGAGGTCATGCTGGCCCGGCTCACTGAGGGGCACAGGCGGCCCGTCGAGCGCGTGCAGGTCGTGCCCACGCTGCATCCGCGCGGTTCCACAGCGGCGGCGGACTGAGTCGACGACCCGTCGGGGCGTGTCAGGTGGACTCGCGTACGTGCAGCGTCGGGGCGAGCGTGATGCGGTGCGCGGGGGAGTCGTCGCGCTGCTCGAGGCGCATGAAGCAGGTCTCCAGCGCGCGGCGACCCACCGCGAGCCGTGGCGGGGCGATCGCCGTGAGCGGGACAGAGGCGAGCGAGGCGATCTCGTCGTCGTACGCGATGATCGCGAAATCCTCGGGCACACGCAGACCGCGCTCCTCCGCGGCGCTCAACAGCCCGATCGCCAGGTCGTCGGGCAGCACGATCGCGGCGTGCACGTCGCTGGCGAGACAGGCTTCCAGGAACTCCCGCAGCATGTCGCCCGTCGACGGGTCGCCCCACCGCGGTGAGGGCACGGTCGTCATCGGTGCGACGCGCATGCCGCAGCGACGCGTCGCCCTCTGATGTCCCTGCGCGATCCACGGCGCGGTGGCCGTCTCGCGACAGAGCAGACCCACGGCGCGATGCCCGCGTTCGGCCAGGTGGTCCACCGCGAGCTCCGCGCCGAACGCGTGGTCGGAGCGCACGGCATCCACTCGAAGGCTCGTCGGGGCGGCCTCGGCCGACCGCTCCACGAGCACGACCGGGATGCCGACCCGGGCGATCGTCTGCCAGGTGGTCGACTCGTCCACATCCGGACGCGCGGTGACGAGCATCACGGCGTCCGCACCGCTCGCGGCCAGGCGGGTCAGCTGCCGCGCCTCCTCGTCGGGGTTGTAGTTGGTGGTGCCGAGCACCAGCCGAGCGCCGGCGGCCCGTGCGGCATCGCCGGCGCCGCGGATGAGCGGCGGGAAGTAGTACGCCGCGTCGGGGACGATCAGGCCGATGGTCGCGAGCGGGCGCGTCGGGCTGCCGATCCCTTGCGCGCCGGTCGCGGGCGCCTCGGCCGTCTCGGGCAGAACGGCACCGCCGTGCACGCGGCGGACCAAGCCTCGATCGGCGAGCACAGCGAGGTCGCGACGGATCGTCATGCCACTCAGCCCGGTGCGCCGCGCGAAATCGGCGACCTCGAACCGGCCGCGCAGCACCAGCTCACGCAGGATCCTCTCCCGGCGCTCCTCTGCGATCACGGAGGTCACGTTACCGTGTGCATGTTCATCGTGTGCGGATGTGTTCATTCTGTGACGCCGGTCGGACACGCGAAGGGCGGGGGCGGCGTGCGCCGCCCCCGCCCTCACCGGTTCAGCGGCAGCTCACCTCCGAGTACGGCACCACCGTCGTGGTGCGCGCGCCCTCGGCATCCGTCGCGACGACCGTCACCTCGCCGGCAGCCACGCCCTCGTCCACCTTGAACGACGTGCGGGTGTCCTTGCCGGGCTTCAGCTCCGTAACGGCCTCGGTGCCCAGCGGCGAGGAGATGGCGATGTCGATCGCCGCCTCGTGCTCGTTCGCGACATCCACGTGCACCCAGGCCTTCGGCCCGCGGCACTGCGTGATCATCTCGACCGACGTGGGCACGGCGCTGCCGGTCAGCTCGGCGGCGAACAGCGTCAGCCCCTCACCGGTGACCGGGCTGCCCTCGGGCAGCGTCACACTGGCGACCGGCTTGCCCGACAGTGCGATGCGCTGCGCGAACACCGACACCGGGGTGTCGACCGTCGAGACGGTGCCGCCCAGGTACGGGCGGGTGCGCTGCAGGTGCGATGCCGCGGTGCCCAGCAGCACCACGTCCTCGCCGCCGGCTGAGACGTCGGTCCACAGCGGCAGGTCGATCTCGACCTGTTCGCTGGTGCCGTCCTGGTAGTGCACCGTGGCGTTCTTCGCCTCGGCCGTGCCGACCGAGAACCCGGCCACGATCAGGGCGTCACCCTCGCCGTGCAGCGACAGCTGCTGGCCAGCCGCCTTCACGGCGTCCGGTGTGCCCACCCGCGTCGGGTGCCAGTCGATCTCGGCGCCGAACGCCTCGACCTTCTCGCCCACCGCGAGGCCGGCATCCGCCAGCGCCTCGGCGGAGAACACCCGGTAGTCCGCCGTCACCGCTCCGTTGCGCGGGTTCGCCTCCGAGGCGACCGCGGTCTGGTTCACCAGCGAGCGCAACGGCAGTGGCGTGACCTCCACACCCGGTCCCTGATAGGCGCCGATGTTCGGCGTCGCGGGGATCGGGTCGCCGAAGAAGTCGTGCTCTCCGGCATCCGCGATCGGGGTGCCAGCACCCAGCAGCGGCGAGCCGACCGCGAGACGGTACCCGGGCAGCTCACGGGTGAGCTGGCCGCTGCCCGCGGCGATGAGCTTCGGGTCGCCGACGACGGCCCCCGTCTCGGTCGCCGGGGGCTGGATGCCACCGAAGTACGCGTTGTTCGCGTAGGTCCCGTTCGTGGTCTTGAGGCTGCCGCCGGTGGCGATGATGATGTTGTTCTTCACCACGCGCGGCGCGGTCATGTCGTCCTCGAATGGGCGGTTCAGGCACGAGAAGGTGTTGTTGTAGATCAGGTGCAGGCCGGGGCCGCCGCTGGCGCCCGCGATACGGCAGTCGTCCTGCGAGACGTTGTAGCGCAGCACCGCGTTGGCCGTGGTCGACGCCGTGCCGCAACCCGAGATGCAGTCCAGGTAGAACCCGCCGGCGTTGCCGTACGAGTAGTTGTACTGGAACGTGCAGTTGCCCTTGATCTTCATGTCGCAGTCCCACGCGGTGGAGTCGTAGATCGAGCGCACGCTGTTGCCGACGACGTTGTACTGGAAGAGCGGGTCCTGAGAGTTGTACGGCCACATGCCGGCGAAGTTGCCGTTGATGAACGGATACTCGCCGTGTCCGAGGTCGATGGCCGAGTTGTACTCGATGATCGGCTTGTCGGAGTTGTGGATCACGATGCCGTCGCCGCCGACCCGCTGGATGTCGTTGCGGGCGACGTAGACGTTCGTGTTGTAGCGCTTGGTGGTGTCGGGAGCAGACAGCTTGATGCCGCCGGCGGCGGTGTCGTTGATCCGGTTGTCCGTGACGGTGATGCCAGCGAACGCGCCGACGCCGTCGCCGAGCACCGAGATACCAGCCGAGCGCGAGAAGCTGTTGCCGAGAGTGGTCTTGTCCGACCAGCCCGCGACCTTCTCGACGTGGTTGTTCGTCAGCACGACGCCTCGGCGCAGCGTGCCGTCGTTGATCTCGTACAGGATGCCGACGCGGCGGCGGTCGGGGGTGCCGGGGTTGATCACGTGCATGCCGTCGACGGTCCAGTTGCTCACGTTGAGCAGGTGGATGCCGGCCAGCGCGCCGTCTCCGTTGATCGTCGCCGGCTCGTCGCCGTCGCCGTAGGGCGAGACGATGATCGGCGCGGTGTTCAGACCCGAGCCCTTCGGCGCGAACGTGCCGACGCACTCGGCGCCGCGCTTGAAGAGCACCTTCTCGCCGGGCTGGAACAGCACGTCGGCGAACTGGTCCAGTGCCGTGTACGGATCGGCAGCGGAGCCGTCGCCGACCCCTTCGGCCGAGCAGTCGACGTAGTGGACGACGTCTGAGACCACGACGACGTGGGCGGCGATGGAGCCCTCAGCGGTCGCGCCGAACAGCGATTCCGCGGATGCGGTGATCTCGTATGCACCCGGCTGGGTGCCGGCGGGCACCACGAACGTCGCCACGGCGCGTCCGCTGTCGTCGGCGTTGGCGACGACAGCGTCGCCGGCGAACGACACGGTGACCGGTGCCTTCGGGTTGGCGCCCTCGATCGCGACCGAAACCGGCATGCCCGGTGACAGCAGCGAGAGGTCGATGTCGTCCTGCGGGGTGATGGTCAGCGGCTGGGCGATGAAGTCGTCGGTGCAGTTGAACTTCAGATCCGCCCAGTCGGCGTGGTCGTTGCCGTTGCCCTCGGGGCCGGCCTCGGCGATGAGTTCGATGGTGGAGGCGCCCCGGATGTCGAGGTTGAGCCGTCCGACCGGGCTCGTGCCGGTCTGCTCCATGCGGAACTGCTCGGCTCCGTCGACTTTGACGACGAAGTCGACGCGGCCCCGGCCGTTCTGGCTGTCGTCGATTCCGACGTAGCCGAGCATCTGCGTGCACTGCTGGGCGACGTCGTACACGATCCGCGCCGGGGCGTGCGTGCCCAGGCCCTTGGGATACTGCACGCCGCGGATCGACTGGATCGTGCGGGCGTTGTCGGGCACGGCGCGGGCGCCGTTGTTGTAGTCGAGCTCGACCGGACCCCACCCGTTCTGGGCCGAGACCCAGTCGATGTCGCTGGCGTAGTGGATGCCGCCGGCGAGCTCTTCGGCGGCGAGCGCGGCGGTGGTCGGCATGCCGGCGGCGCAGATCGCGCTGACGGCGGTGACCGCGAGCACTCTGTTCCGCAGAGCACGCAGGCGTCTGGATGTCCGCGAGGGGCTGGATGTGCGCAAGGGATTCCTCCTCGAATCACGCGTCGGCGGCCGGGATGACCGCGGATGCTGACATCGTGCCAGCCTGGGCGGCGCCGGGGTGTGCAAGTGCACAGACCTGAACATCGCTCGGCCATGGCTTGCGTCGGGACGCAGAACCTGGTTTCATGCTGGAAAGCGCTTACCGACGATCGGAAGCACGACCGGCTTCCCCGACGAGAGAACGGACCACCATGTCACAGGCGACGACCCGCGAGATCGGCATCATCATGAACGGCGTCTCCGGACGCATGGGCTACCGGCAGCACCTGGTGCGCTCGATCCTCGCGATCCGCGACCAGGGCGGCGTCGAGCTCCCCGACGGCTCGAAGGTGACCGTCAAGCCCCTGCTGGTGGGCCGCAGCGAGGCGAAGCTCGCCGAGATCGCCGCGCAGCACGGCATCCAGGACTACACCACCGACCTCGACGCCGCTCTCGCCGACCCGCAGTGGGAGATCTACGCCGACTTCCTCGTGACCAAGGCTCGTGCGACCGCGATCCGCAAGGCGATCGCGGCGGGCAAGGCGATCTACACCGAGAAGCCGACCGCCGAGTCGGTCGAGGAGGCGCTTGAACTCGCCCGACTCGCGCAGGAGGCCGGCGTGAAGACCGGCGTCGTGCACGACAAGCTCTACCTGCCCGGCCTGCAGAAGCTCAAGCGCCTCGTCGACTCCGGCTTCTTCGGCCGCGTGCTGTCGGTGCGCGGCGAGTTCGGCTACTGGGTTTTCGAGGGCGACTGGCAGCCGGCGCAGCGCCCGAGCTGGAACTACCGCGCCGAGGACGGCGGCGGCATCATCAGCGACATGTTCCCGCACTGGAACTACGTGCTCGAGAACCTGTTCGGCGAGGTGAAGAGCGTCTACGCGCAGGCCGCGACCCACATCCCCGAGCGCTGGGACGAGAAGGGCGAGAAGTACACCGCCACCGCCGAGGACGCCGCGTACGGCATCTTCGAACTCGCCGGCGGGATCACAGCCTCGATCAACTCGTCGTGGACGGTGCGCGTCAACCGCGACGAGCTCGTCGAGTTCCAGGTCGACGGCACGCACGGATCGGCCGTGGTCGGCCTGTTCGGTGCGAAGATCCAGCACCGCAACGCCACTCCGAAGCCGGTGTGGAACCCCGACCTCGCCGACAGCCACGACTACGACGCCGACTGGGCAGAGGTGCCGACCAACGACGTGTTCCTGAACGGCTTCCGCCAGCAGTGGGAGGAGTACCTGACCTCGTACGTGCTCGGCACCGACTACGCGTTCGACCTGCTCGCCGGTGCGCGCGGGGTGCAGCTCGCCGAGGCCGGGCTGGCATCGAGCGCCGAGGGCCGCAAGATCGTGCTCGACGAGCTGAGCCTGTGATGAGCGCGCTTCGCCTACTCGCCGCCGACGGCGCGGTGACGGATGCCGCGCTGAACGACTCGGGCGTCTACACCCGCCCGACCTCTCCGTTGCGCAGTCGTGTCGCCTACGCCGCCGCCCACGTCGTGCCCGTCGTCTGGGGTGACAACACCCCGGGGCAACCCGCCGACATCGACTGGGACGCCACCCTGGCCTTCCGCCGCAACGTGTACTCCTGGGGCCTCGGCGTCGCCGACGCCATGGACACCGCGCAGCGCAACATGGGCCTCGACGCCGCCGCGACGCGTGAGCTCATCGCCCGTAGCGCCGAGGTCGCCCGCGAGGAGGGCGGCTCGGTGGTGGTCGGGGTGAACACCGATCACGTCGACGAGTCGCACATCACGCTCGATCAGGTCATCGACGCCTACAAGCAGCAGTTGCACTTCACCGAGGAGCAGGGCGCCGGCCCGGTGCTGATGGCATCCCGCCACCTGGCCCGGGTCGCGACCAGCGCCGACGACTACCGCCGGGTGTACCGGGCGGTGCTGTCGTCCGCCTCGGTTCCGGTTGTGCTGCACTGGCTGGGCACCGCGTTCGACCCGGAGCTTGCGGGCTACTTCGGCGCGCCCGACTGGCAGACCGC
>JAPSIX010000298.1 GCA_031178475.1 Microbacterium sp.
CGCTCACCGAGCTGGATCTCGCTGCGGTGGCGGTGACGGATGCCGCAGAGGTGCGCATCCCGGTCGTCTACGACGGCGAAGACCTCGCCGAGGTGGCGGCGGCGCTCGGGGTGAGCGAGGGCGAGGTCGTCGCCCGGCACCTCGCCGCGGACTGGCGGGTGGCGTTCTCGGGCTTCGCACCGGGCTTCGCGTACCTGACCGGCGATGATCCGCTGTTCGACGTGCCGCGCCGAACGAGTCCGCGCACCCGGGTCCCCGCGGGCTCCGTGGGACTGGCCGGACGGTACAGCGGCGTCTACCCGCGCGAGAGCCCGGGCGGCTGGCAGCTGATCGGCCGCACGGACGCGGTGCTCTGGGACCTCGACCGCGACCCGCCGGCGCTGCTCACCCCGGGCGCGCGCATGCGGTTCACTCAGGTGGATGCGGTCGGCGATGTTCCCCGTGTCTCAACCGCGAACCCGACGACGCCGGACGAGCACAGCGCCGCCATCGAGATCGTGAGCACGGCACTCCCGCTTCTCGTGCAGGACTCAGGGCGCCCCGGGCTGGCGGCGCTCGGCGTTCCGGCATCCGGCGCGGCCGACCGCACGGCCCTGCGCGATGCCAACCACGCCGTCGGAAATCAGCCGGGTGCGGCCGTGCTCGAAGGCATCGGGCCCGCCGAGCTGCGCTTCCACGGCGCGGGCGTCGCGGTGATCACCGGCGCCGAGAGCGAGAGCGTGATCCGCTCGGGTGCCCCGCGCGAGCTCCGGCACGGCACGCCGTTCGCCTTCCGCGACGGGGACGTCGTCGCGATCGGCCCGCCGCAGCGAGGCCTTCGTTTCGTGCTCGGGGTGCGCGGCGGCATCCGATCGACGCGGGTGCTGGGCAGTGTCGCCACCGACACGCTTTCCGGGCTCGGACCCGCACCGCTCGTCCCCGGTGCAGTCGTGCAGATCGGGCCAGCTGGGCGCGACGCCGTGCACCCGGAGCCCTGGCCGAGGGCGCTGCCGGCACCCGGCGAGACCGTCGAGATCGAGATCACGCTCGGCCCCCGCGACGACTGGTTCACGCCCGCAGCCGTCGACGCCCTGCTCGAACAGGAGTGGGAGGTCACTCCCAGGTCTGACCGGGTCGGCATCCGGCTGCTCGGCGCGACGCCGCTCGAACGCGCGGTGCCCGGCGAGCTGCCCAGCGAGGGCGTCGTCACCGGTGCGCTCCAGGTGCCGCCCGACGGGCAGCCGGTGCTGTTCCTGCCCGACCACCCGGTCACGGGCGGGTATCCCGTCATCGGGGCGGTCACCGACCGCTGCCGCGACCTCGCCGGGCAGCTGCCGCCGGGCGTGCGGGTACGGTTCCGAGTCTTCGGCAACCACACAGCCGTCGCGCCACCATCCAAATGACGTCATTTCGATGGTTGCGCGACGGTCGGGTGGTGGCCCGGCGCCGCGGCATCCGAACCCCCGAGGTCACCCGAAGGGGTTCGTCACGACCTCATACGGCGGCACCGGCGCGTTCGGGCCGAACTCGCTGTCGACGTACAGGATCTCGCCGCGCAGCTCGGCGGCGGTCGTGAGCACCCGGTTCGGGTCGCTGGGCCGCTCGGCGATGAGCGTCGCGCTGGTGGCATCCGGGCTCACGCGCAACGTCGTGACGACGCGCGAGAAGTTGCGCACGACGGTCAGGGTGGTGCCCTGCAGCACGAGTCCGTCGGCGTTGGTCAGGTCGGCGCCACCGGTGGGGACCTCGGTGATCGAGCCGTCCATGCCGAACCGCCACAGCTTTCCGGTGTTGCCCTGCGCGACGATGAACGCGCTGCCATCGGTCGACACCACGATGCCGCCCAGGTTGAAGCCGGCCTGACGGGTGATGATGCCGGCGGCATCCGCCCACACCGTCGCGGTCCACTCGCCGCCCT
>JAPSIX010000083.1:0-3663 GCA_031178475.1 Microbacterium sp.
CTGATCCCGACCGGCGTACCGAGCGTCAGCTCCGCGCGATCCGCACCGTGCGCACCTCGAACGGCTTGAGCGCGAGTTCGCCGCCGGTGCGAGCGTCGTCGAGGTCGTCCTCGATGAGGGAGACCTCGCGGATGCCGGAATGCGGGAAGTTCACGGTGAGCGAGCCGCGCGCACGGCGACCGAGCGACTCGTACACACGCACGACCACGTCGCCGGAGGTGTCGTCGGCCAGCTTCACAGAGCTGACGACGATGCCGTCGCCGTCGACCGAGATCAGCGGCTCGACCTCACGGGCCCCGTGCACGACGGTCGCCGGAGTGTTGAGCGTGATGGCCTCGGTCGTCGCGACCGCGGCATCCGCTCCGATCACCATGCCGACCTCGATCTCGTGCATGCCGTGATCGGTGTCGGGGTCGGGGAAGCGCGGCGCGCGCAGTAGCGACAGCCGCACAGTGGTCGTGACGTCATCGCCGTCCGCGTCGCGGCTGGTGTCGTAGCCGTAGATCGAGTCGTTCACCAGCGCGACGCCGAAGCCGTCGTCCTCCTGAGCGAGAACGAACCGGTGCATCGAGGTCTCGAACTTCGCCGCCTCCCAGCTGGTGTTCACGTGCGTCGCCCGGCGCTGGAAGCCGAACTGCGTCTCCGCCAGCGTCTCGCGGGCGAACACATCGAGTGGGAACGCGAGCTTCAGCAGTTTCTCGGTCTCGTGCCAGTCGATCTCGTTGCGCAGCAGCACCGTGCGCGAACCCGGCGCGAGCGAGATCGTCTGAGTGATCGTCGACTGCGAGAACGAGCGGGTCACGACGACCTTCGTCACGCCGTCCTCGTCGGATGCCGTGATCGACGACACATCGGTGAGGTCCTCGACCCGGTTGCGGTAGTAACGGTCGATGTCCCACGCGTCCCACATGTTGGGGAAGTCCTGGTGCAGCTGGAACAGGTTGGCCGGCTTGCCCGCGGGGATGGCCTCGCGGCCGGATGCCAGATCCACGGCCGACACGATCAGGCCCTCGCCCGAGATGAGGACCGAGACGAGGTCGTTCTCGAGGCGGTAGCCGTCGGGGCCCTTCGACAAGCTCAGGGACCCACCGGAGGCGCTCGGGGTGAGCGCAGCTCCGAGGGGGAGGGCTCCGCCCACCGACGTGGGGGTGAACACGAGCTCGCGGTCGCCCTCGCCGGCCAGAGCCTTGCGGGCGACGGACGCCAGCTCATCGGCATCCGACAGCACCCCCGTCAGCACCTCGACGGCCTCTCGGTGCACCCAGGCGATCGACGTGCCAGGCAGGATGTCGTGGAACTCGTGAAGCAGCACGAGCTGCCAGAGCCGGTCGAAATCCTCGTGCGGGTACGCGGCGCCGGTGCGCACCGCCGCGGTCGCCGCCCACAGCTCCGCCTCGATCAGTGCGTGCTCGGCCCAGCGGTGCAGTGCCTTGGTGGCGTGCTGGCTGGTGAGGGTGCCGCGGTGCAGCTCGAGGTACAGCTCGCCCACCCAGACGGCGGGGTCGGTCAGCTCGGCGCGGGCGTCCGCGAAGAACGCATCGGGATGCTTCCACTCCACCTTCGCGCTGCCCTCGAGGTCGGCCATCCGGGCGGCGCGCCCGGTCATCTCGCGGGTGGTGCCGCCGCCGCCGTCGCCCCAGCCGACCGGCGCGATCGACATGGTCGCGACCCGGTTCTCCTTGAACTGGCGAGAGGCCTTCGCAACCTCCATGCCGCTCAGCTGCGAGTTGTAGGTGTCCATCGGCGGGAAGTGCGTGAACATGCGCGACCCGTCGATGCCCTCCCACAGGAAGGTGTGGTGCGGGAACACGTTGCGCTGGTTCCACGAGATCTTCTGCGTGAAGAACCACTCGAATCCGGCCCGGCGCATCAGCTGCGGCAGGGCCGGGGAGTAACCGAAGCTGTCGGGCAGCCAGACGCCCTTCGAGCGGATGCCGAACTCGCGCTCGAAGAAGCGCTGCCCCTGCGAGAACTGACGCACCAGCGATTCGCCGGTCGGCATCACGGTGTCGGACTCGACCCACATGCCACCCAGCGGCAGGAAGCGTCCAGCGGCGACCGCGGCCTTGATGCGCTCGTACACCTCGGGGCGATGCTCCTTCACCCACGCATACTGCTGGGCGCTCGACATGCCGTAGAGGAAGTCGGGCTGCTCGTCGATGAGCGTCGTCATCGACGAGGTGGTGCGGGCGACCTTGCGGATCGTCTCACGCACCGGCCACAGCCAAGCCGAGTCGATGTGCGCGTGGCCGACGGCGGCGATCCGGTGCGCGCTCGCCTCGGCGGGGGATGCCAGCACGTCGGCGAGCTGGGCGCGCGCGTCGGATGCCGTTTCGGCGATGCGCTGCAGGTCGAGCACGTCCAACGCGTCGTCGAGCGCCTTCAGGATCCGCATGCGCCGCGGCGACGTCTCGGGCAGCTCGGCCTGCAGCTCCAGCAGCACGTCGAGGTCGAGGGAGAGCTCGAACACCTCCGGTTCGAACACCGCGAGGTCCATGTGCCGCACCCGGTACAGCGGTTCGGGGGAGGAGGTGAGGATGTCGCCCTCCTGCGTCGGCAGGAAGGGATGGTAGTCGAGCAGCACGGGGTTCGAGGCGCCCTCGAGGTAGAACTCGACGCCCTCGCCGCCCTTCGCCTTGTCGGTGACGGTCAGCCACTGGTTGCGCGGGTTGATGCTCTTCACCGGCGTGCCATCGGGGCGGTACACCAGGCCCTCGCACTGGAAGCCGGTCATGTTGACGTCGAAGCCGAGGTCGATGAGCGCCTCGACGCGCCGTCCGGCCCACTCCGCCGGCACCTGGCCGCGCAGGCGGAACCACGTCGTGCCCCACGCCGGACCCCACATGCTGCCGGCACGGAATGGCTCGAAGCCGAGGGCGATGCCCTCGGCCGGGGCGATCGGCTCGCCGGACAACGCGTGCACGCCGATCTCGAACGGAATCCGCGCCGAGTGGATGGCCGGACGCACGCGTTCGATGAGCACGCGGTTCACGCGTCCGACGGTCAATGAGGTCTCTTCGTGCACAGCGGCTCCTCTGCAGTGTGAGAATGAGGGTACCCGCGCGGGCGATCCCAGGCGCGGCCGACTAAAACGGTCTAGTACGGTGAGTCTATGTCACGCACCAAGCGCGTCACCATCACGGACATCGCGCGCCTCGCAGGAGTGTCGCCCGGTGCGGTGTCGTTCGCGCTCAACGGGCGCCCGGGTGTCAGCGAGCAGACCCGCAAGCGCATCCTCGAGATCGCCGAGGAGCACCAGTGGCAGCCCAGCTCGACCGCCCGCGCTCTCGTCGGCTCGCGCGCCGGCGTCGTCGGGTTCGCGATCAACCGACCCGCCCGCACGCTGGGTACCGAGGCGTTCTTCACCGACCTCATCGCCGGCGTGCAGTCGGCACTCGCCACGCAGCGCATCGCGATGCAGATCGTGCTCGTCTCGTCGATCGAGGAGGAGATGGCCACCTACCGCCGCTGGCACAGCGCCACGCAGGTGGACGGCGTCATCGTCATCGACCCACGCGACGACGACCCCCGCTTCGCCCTGTTGGACGAACTGGGGCTGCCCGCCGTCGTGATCGGCAGCCATGAGTCGGATGCGGGTGAGCCGGCATCCATCTGGCTCGACGACGAGCAGGCCGCGCACGCTCTCTTCGACTACCTCGCCGC
>JAPSIX010000083.1:3763-7704 GCA_031178475.1 Microbacterium sp.
GTGGCCAGCGCTGCGGCATCCGCGGCGGTCTTCGAGGTGACGAACGCCGGGTCAGCGCCGTCCTCGCAGGCGTCGACCCAGGCCTGGAAGATCGAGCCGCCCGGGCTCATCGCTCCGCGGCTGACCGGCACGTCGTCCTCGTCGACCTCGATCACGATGCCGAGGCTGCGCGCGGGAGCCTGCCGCCGCTCGCGCAGCTCGGGGATGAGCTCGGCGAACCGGCGCCCGATCGGCTTCGTCGAGCCGTCCTGCGCGACGAGTCCCAGCGTGTACTCGAGTTCGGGGAAGTCGGCGAGCTCGCGGCTCACGTCGTGCGAGCACCACCACGTGACGCCCCACAGGTTCTCGGTCCGTGCGGCGGAGCGGACAGTCGCCTCGAGGAAGCCGGGCGTCTGCTCGGGGGTGAGGCAGTTCGATGGGGCGCCGACCTCCTGCAGCCACACCGGGCGGCCGGGGTCGGTGGCGAAGGCGCGCGAGAGCTCGATCATGTACTCGGCGTGGCGATCGGATGCCGTCGAGCGGCCTCCATAGCGCTGCGCGGTGCCGTTGAAGATCCACGAGTGCACGGTCGTCATCGCACCGAGTCGGCATGCCAGGGCGGGGGTGAAGCCGTGGCCGTCCATGTACCAGGCGGCGTCGTACTCGCTGTGCACGTGCGGCAGCCCGGGTGCCGCACGGTCTGCCGCGTCGAGCAGCGCCGTGATCCACGCGGCGGCCTCAGCCTCGGTCACCGGCCAGGGTGACGGATGCGTCTTCGCCGAGAACTGATTGGTCTCGTTGCCGGTGGTGAAGCCGAGGAAGTTCCCGGCACCACGCAACGCCGAGCCGAGCCGCTCGACGAGTGCGACCTGGCCGCTCAGGGCGTCGGGGTGCGTGAACATGTTCTTGTCGTGCCAGGTGTACAGCCACGCCGGCACGAAGTCGAAGCTCGACAGGTGCCCCTGGATGACGTCGACGCTGGCATCGAGACCGAACTCCGCGGCGACATCGACGACGGCGAGGACGTCCGCCACGGCCTCGTCGCGTATGAGGGTGCGGTTGGGCTGGAGCACCGTCCACAGCGGGAAGATGCGCACGTGGTCGAGGCCGAGGTCGGCGAGGGACGCGAAGTCGCGGCGCACCTGGTCGAGCTCCAGCGACAGCCAGGAGTGCATCCAGTTGGTCGCTGGCGTGTAGTTGGCGCCGAAGCGCAGGGGAGCGTCGACCGGGAGTGGCGCGGTCATGGCGGTCCTTTCATGGATACGGTGCTCCGCTCACCGGCCGGGCGGTCAGCGCTGGACGGGATCGCGTCCTTGTGGCATGCTATGTTCACTATAGCGTTTTAGTGACGGGATGCCACCCACTGGTGTCGCACCCCTGGGCCACTTCGAAGGAGAACGTCCATGAAGATCCGAAAGACTCTCGCGCTGGGTGTCACCGCTGTCGCGGCCCTGTCGCTGACGGCCTGCACCGGCGCCCCGGCGGGCGGCGGAGGCGGCGGAGGACCCGTCGACACCGAGGGGGAGCTGAGCGGTGAGATCCAGTTCCAGACGTGGTCACTGAAGAACGAGAAGTTCTCCCCGTACTTCGAGGCCCTCATCGAGAAGTTCGAGAAGGAGCACCCCGACGTCACCGTCGACTGGCTCGACCAGCCTGGTGAGGGCTACCAGGACAAGATCCTCAGCCAGGCCAACTCGAACACCCTCCCTGACGTGCTCAACCTGCCGCCGGACATCGCCTTCCCGCTCGTCAAGGCCGGCAAGCTGCTCGACCTCGCCGAGGCCGACCCCGAGCTCGAGGAGCAGTACAACGAGGGCGGCTGGACCGCGTACAGCAGCTACAGCGGTGTCGACGGCACTTATGGCCTGCCCTGGTACCTCGGCAGCGATGCGTCGTGGTGGAACCTCGCCGCCCTCGAGCCGTACGGCATCACTCAGGGCGACCTGCCTGACACCACCGAGGCGTGGCTCGACCTCGCCAAGGAGATCGCGACAGAGTCGGACGGAAAGGTGCAGCTCGTCTCATCGATGCCGGGTCTGGACACCTTCATCTCGGCCGGCATCCCGGTGATGGATGAGGACGGTTCCTTCACCTTCAACACATCAGAGGCCGAGGCGATCGTGCAGAAGTACGCTGACGCGTACGCGGCCGGCGCGATGCCCGCCGAGGCGCTGTCGGGCAGCTACTCCGGCAACGCCGAGATGTACCTGCAGGGCAAGGTGGCCTACACCACCGGCGGCCCCGGCTTCGCCGGCGACCTGCGGACCAAGGCCCCGACTCTGGTCGAGACCAGCGTCGCCACCGCGCGCCCTGGTACCCCGCCGCTGTTCGTGCAGGGCATCAACGTGTCGAACGACTCCAAGAACAAGGCGGCCGCCCTGGCCTTCGCGAAGTTCGTCACAAACGAGGAGAACCAGGTCGAGTTCGCCATCCTGACCGGCGGCGGTTTCGCTCCGGGCACGGCGAACGGCTCCGACGAGGTTGTCTCGGCCGTCGAGGGCGAGCTCGAGCCCGCGCAGGCGGAGGCCATGGACCTGATGTTCGACTCGCTGTCGAAGGCGAAGGCCGCCCCGTTCCAGTGGACCGGTGACATGTCGACGTACTTCAACCAGCAGATCGCCCTCGCGATCAGTGGCGACATGTCCGCGAAGGAGGCGCTCGACAAGATCGCCGACTACGCGAACGAGAACCGCATCGACCAGTGAGCACGGGACACCGGCACCCATAAGGAGACGAACGATGAGATCCCACCGCTGGTTCACACCCTGGTTGCTCGTCGGGCCCGCCGTCATATGGGTGCTGGTGTTCTCGCTCTGGCCGTTCCTGAACACGGTGGTGCTGAGCTTCACCGACGCGCGTCCGCTGCAGCCGGTGAACCCGGTCGGCCTCGCTCAGTACGAACGGCTGTTCCAGGATGAGCAGTTCGGCTACGCGCTGATCACCTGCCTCATCTACGTGGCCGTGTGCGTGCCGCTGCTCACGATCCTCCCGCTGCTGCTGGCGCTGCTCGTCGAGAAGAACGTGCCAGGCATCGCCGTGTTCCGCACCACGTTCTACTTCCCGGTGATCGCCTCGGTCGTGGTCGTGGCGCTCATCTGGAGCTGGCTGTTCGACAGCCGTGGCGTCATCAACGAGGCGCTGCAGTGGATGGGCGTGGCAGACAAGCCCATCGCCTTCCTCGTCGATCGCTGGTGGCTGCTCGCCTGCGCCATCCTGCTCACGGTCTGGAAGGGGATGGGCTACTACATGGTCGTCTACCTCGCCGCCCTCGGCAACGTCGGCAAGGAGCAGCACGAAGCGGCCATGCTCGACGGTGCGGGCAGCTTCCGCCGCTTCATCAGCGTCACGATCCCGAGCGTCCGCGGTGCGATGCTGCTGATCTCGGTGCTCATCGCCGTCTCGGCGATGCGGGTGTTCACCGAACTCGACATCCTCTCCAACGGCACGGGCGGCCCCGGCGGCTACGACATGTCGATCGTGATGCTCATCCGCCGGGTGGGATCGGGTCTGAACGGCAACCTGGGGTACGCGGCGGCGATCAGCGTTGCGCTGTTCCTGCTCACGCTGGTGCCGCTGCTCGTGATCGCCTTCCTGAACCGTGAGAAGAAGGCCGAGGTCAAGGCATGACCGTCGAAGCGCCCACCAGGCCCGAGCAGCGGACGGAAACTCCTCCGCCGCAGCGCATCCGCAAGGAGCGCGCCTTCCGGCGCAGCGGCTCCGGCGACTTCACGAAGCCGACGTTGACCGGCCTCATCCTGCGGTACGCCCTGATGATCTTCGTGCTGCTGCTGGTGATCGGCCCGTTCGTCTGGCAGCTGTCCACATCGTTCAAGGGACCGCAGGACGATCTGTACATGTTCCCGCCGAACATCATCCCGACCGATCCGACGCTGGAGAACTACAGCAAGGTCACCGACATCGTGCCGGTGTACACCTACGCCTGGCACTCGCTGCTCGTCGCG
>JAPSIX010000084.1 GCA_031178475.1 Microbacterium sp.
TGCACGTGGTGACCGAGTACTCGTGCGAGGTGTTCACCCTGGCATCCGGCCCCGACGGGCGCTGGAGCGTCGTCTCGGCCACGATCACGACCCCTGTCGCCCAGGTCGGCTTCGATGCGCCCGCCGAGCTGGCCCGATCACGCGACGGGGCCACGCTGTACACGGCGCTGCGCGGCAGCAACACCGTCGCGGCGCTGCGCGTTCGCGGTGCGGGCGAGACGCTCGAGCCGTTCGCCGTCGCCGACTCGGGCGTCGACTGGCCGCGCCACCACCTCGTCTACGACGGCACCCTGCTGGTGTCGGGACAGCGCTCGAGCCAGGTCAGCGTCATCGACCTCGACGAGCGCAGCGGCGCCCCGCGCGACGTGCGGCACGTCACCGCCGTGCCGACGCCGGCGCAGGTCCTTCCGGTGCGCTGAGTCCGGAGCGACGACCGGTGCGCGTCGGTGGTGCGGACACCCCGACTCCGGCGCGACCGAGCGAGCGCGCGATCAGCGCCGACAGCAGTGCTGCCCCCAGCTCGCCGGTGATCCGTGCGATCAGGGTCGAGACGATCAGGAGCGGTGTGAGGTGCCAGGGCGAGAAGACCGTGAGCGAGATGGCGAACAGCGCCGTGCCGGCTGCGACCGCCGCCATCGCGTAACGCAGACGCACCCGCGACGCGCCCGCGCCTGCGGCATCCACTCGCCCCACGACCAGGTCGATCATGCCGCCGGCGAGCAGCAACGGCACGAGAAGGATGATTCCCGACGCGCTGGTCGCAGCGATGAAGGCGGCCGCGATCCCCGCCGTGAGGGTGGCGGTGCCGGGTGTCGCGGTGAGCCGGCGCGCCAGGAACGGCATCACGCTGTGCAGGCCCGCCGCCAGTGCGTAGAGCGGGGGAGAGAGGGGCGCAAGCGCGGTCAGCGCCGGAGCTGCGATCAGGTGCAGCAGCACGTGCACGGCCGCCAGCGCCGCGCAGATCAGCAGCACGCGGGTCGGCAACGAGGATCGCGTCATGCCGTCAACCGTATCGCGACGCCGAATGGGTAAACCGAGGGTAAATCTGCCGCCGCCGGGCCGCATTGCGACTGACGCCAGGGCAACCTGGTCAGGTCGGCGCCGCTGGGGAGGGTGCGGTGAGCACCCGGGTGGGGGGCCCGGGTGCTCCATTCCTCTCCGCACACACCGCGATCGGTCTCGCCTGCGCTCGAGCGGTTCACGACGCCGCGGGCTGATCCTCGGGATTCTCCACGCGGGCGTCCTGCTTCGGAACGAGGATCTGGTCGATCATGATCAGCGCGGATGCCGTGGCGGGTATCGCCACGAGCGCTCCCAGCAGCCCGAGCAGTGTGCCACCGGCGAGGGCGCCGATCACCACCAGTGCACCAGGCACCGCCACCGTCTTGTTCATCACCTTCGGGGTGAAGACGTACGCCTCGATCTGGATGTAGATGAGATAGCAGATCGCGAAGATGAGCGCGTGCAGCGGGTTGGCGAGCAGGGCCGTCACCGTGCCGATGGCAAGGAACAGCAGCGGTCCGATCAGCGGGATGAGCGTCACCAGGAACGCGACCGTGGCCATCAGCGGCGGGAACGGCAGGCCCAGGATCAGGTAGAGCAGGAACGCCATCAGCGCATTCGCGGCGGCCAGGATGACCATCCCCTGCACGTAGCCGCCGACGGCGGCGGTGATCTGGTCGACGATGTCTCGGGTCTGCTCGCGCTTGCGGGCCGGCGCGAGACGCAGCATCGATGTCTTCATGCGCGGCAGCCCGACCACGAAGTACAGCGCGAGCACGAACACGATCACGAAGGCGCTGACTCCCTCGGCGATGGATGTGCCGACCTTCAGGGCACCGCCGCCCACCGCGGTGAGCGTCTTGCCGTCGGTGATGAGCTTCTCGCCCTGTGCGAGCAGGGCTTCGACCTGCCCGCCGAACTGCGCCTCCAGCGCGGCGTACAGGTCGGTGCGCATGAACTCTTCGATCACCTTCGGCACCGACTTGATGAACGACGCGACCTGCTCGATCACGACGGGCACGATCATGACCAGCACGAGCCCGACCACCACGACCAGGGCGACGATCACCCCGGCGACGCTCAAACCACGGGAGAGGCCGCGCCGCTCCAGCATCCGCACCGCAGGGTCGAGGCCGAGCGCAGCGAACAGTGCGATGGCGATGTAGACGAGCACCGTCGACAGGCTGGTCAGCGCGATCGCCGCGAGGATCGCCGTCAAGCCACCCGCGGTGAGCAGGAAGCCGAGCCGGAACGGCCGGTCCATACGTGTCCAGATGGACCGCCGCGGCTGCGGTGCCTCAGCGGGCGCATCCGAGCCGTCGGCGACCGCGTGGGTAGCGGCCGGATCCGGCGTCGGAAGCGGAGTCGGGTCGTCGGTCCTCATTCCGAACACTCTAGGGTGGTGCATCGCTGCGCCAGTATCGTCGTAGCAGCCCTTGACTTTGGAGGAACATGTCCGACGACGCCGCCCGTGCCGAGCTGCTGCGCCTGCGCGCCAGCATCGACAACATCGATGCCGCGCTGATCTACATGCTCGCCGAGCGCTTCCGCTGCACGCAGCAGGTGGGCCGGCTGAAGGCCGAGCACGAGATGCCGGCATCCGACCCCGGCCGGGAGGAGCAGCAGGTGGCGCGGCTTCGCGCGCTCGCCGAGGAGGCGCACCTCGACCCCGAGTTCGCCGAGAAGTGGTTCAACTTCGTCGTCGCCGAGGTCATCCGCCACCACACCGAGGCGGCCGAGGGCCGCTGAACTCGGTGTGCACAGCTTCGCAGATCTGCATGACTTCGCAGGGTTCCGCGGGTTCTTCTGCGGAGTTGCGCAGATCTGCGAGCGAGTGCAGAGCAGCGTTCGACAGCCAGACCAGCGGATGCAATAATATGAGCGTTCTTTCCACAGAACGTTCATAATGAAGCATGAGGAGCCTGAGATGACCGACGCCGCCGGCGCACATATGCGTACAGAGCTGAACTCGCAGCCCGAAACCTGGGCCCGCGCGGCCGACATGCGCACCGAACAGGGGCTGTTGCCGGCATCCAACTCCCGCATCGCCGTCGTCGGATGCGGCACCTCGTGGTTCATGGCGCAGGCGTACGCCGCGCTGCGCGAGAGCACCGGTCACGGCGAAACCGACGCGTTCACGGCATCCGAGTTCCCGCTCGACCGCCACTACGACGCGATCGTCGCGCTCACCCGCTCCGGCACGACCACCGAGGTGCTCGAGCTCACCGAACAGGTGAAGGGACGGATACCGGTCGTCGGCGTGATCGGTGACGACACGTCCCCGCTGGTCGACCTGGCGGACACCGTCATCGCGCTGCCCTTCGCCGACGAGCAGTCGGTCGTGCAGACCCGCTTCGCCACCACCGCTCTCGCGCTGTTCCGCGCATCGCTCGGCGAGGACCTCACCGCGGCCATCGCCGACGCGCAGGCCGTGCTGGGTTCCTCCGACGACGCCGGCCTCGGCGAGGCCGAGCAGTACACCTTCCTCGGCCTCGGCTGGACCGTCGGCTTGGCGCACGAGGCGGCGCTGAAGATGCGCGAGTCGTCGCAGTCGTGGACCGAGTCCTACAGCGCGATGGAGTACCGGCACGGACCGATCGCGATCGCCGCGCCCGGGCGCATAACCTGGCAGTTCGGCACCGCCCCCGAAGGGCTGCAGGCACAGGTCGAGGCCACCGGGGCGACGTTCGTGCAGCATCCGATCGATCCGATGGCCGACCTCGTCCGCCTGCACCGCGTCGCCCTCGACCGGGCCGTCGCGAAGGGTCTCGACCCCGACCAGCCGCGCAACCTCACGCGCTCGGTCATCCTCGCCGACTGACGCCATGTCCAGCGCAGCGCCGGACGCGGCAGGAATCCCCGAGGTCGTCACCGACGCGTCGGGTGAGAGGCTCGCGCGCGCCGTGACGATCGGCGCCGGCGCGCCGGTGCTCGCGTTCGACGTGGGCGGCACCGACATCAAGTCGGCGCTGTTCGACGCCGACGGCACCGCGCTCGGGTTGCGACGCACCCCCACACCCGTCGGCGGCGAGGCAGGCCCGGCACGGCTGATCGATCGCCTCGCCGAACTCGCGGAGGAGTTGCGCAGCCGGCATCCGGATGTCGTACCGGAGGCGGTCGGGCTCGTCGTGCCCGGCATCGTCGACGCTGACCAGGGCATCGCCGTCTTCAGCAGCAACCTCGGCTGGCGCGACGCGCCGATGCGTGACCTGGTCGCCGCCCGGTTCGGGCTGCCGGTCGCGTTCGATCACGACGTGCGGGCGGCCAGCTGGGCCGAGCACGTGCTGGGCGGGGCGCGGGCGTACGCCAATTCGGTCGTGATGATCATCGGCACGGGCATCGCCGGGGCGCTGCTCGTCAACGGCCGGCCCTACACCGCTGACGGGTACGCGGGCGAGATCGGCCACTCGCCGATCGGGGAGTGGCCCTGTCCGTGCGGCGCGCGCGGCTGCCTCGAGGCCATCGCGTCGGCCGGGGCGATCGCCCGTCGCTACTCCGAGGCGACCGGCACCGAGGTGCAGGGCGCCAAGGAGGTCATTGCGCGGGCGGGCGACGGCGACGAGAGCGCCGCGCGGGTGTGGAACGAGGCGCTCGACGCGCTCGCACTCTCGATCGCGCAGCTCACCGCCGTCATCGCGCCGCAGGCCGTCGTCATCGGCGGCGGTCTCTCCCGTGCGGGCGGCGCGCTGTTCGACGAACTGCGCGCGCGGCTCGCGGCGCGGCTGAGCTTTCACCGCATCCCCGCGCTCGTGCCGGCCGAGCTCTCCGGCAACGCCGGCATCCTCGGGTCGGCGCTGCGCGCCCGCGAGGCTGCTTCGGGAAGGGGCGCCCGATGATCATCACCGTGACCCCGAACCCCGCGGTCGATCTCACCTGGCACGTCGAGCGGATCGTGCCCGGTGGTACGCACCGAGCGGATGCTGCGGGCGTGCGCGCGGGCGGAAAGGGACTCAACGTCGCCCGCGTGGCGCACGCACAGGGCGCCGAGGTGCTCGCGGTGGCGACCGTGGGCGGCGCGACCGGCGGGGAGTTCTCGCTCGAGCTGAACGAGAGCGGCGTGCCGAACCTGCTCGTTCCGGTAACCGCTTCGACCCGCCGCAGCGTCGCGCTGGTCGACGAGAGCCTCGGCGACACGACGATCGTGAACGAGCGGGGCGTCGCGCCGAGCGGGGAGGAGTGGCAGGCGCTGCAGGATGCCGTGCGCGGGGCCCTTCGACCAGCTCAGGGACCCAGCCAAGAAGGGGTCCTCGAGCACGTCGAAGGGCCCGCGGTCCTGGTGATCTCCGGCAGCCTCCCGCCGGGAACGCCCGACGACGTGCTCCCCGCTCTGATCGGGCTCGGCCGGGCCTCCGGCTGCACCGTGATCGTCGACACCTCGGGCCCCGCCCTCGTGGCCGCGGCGGATGCCGGAGCGTCGGTCCTCAAGCCGAACGGCGCCGAACTCAGCGAGGCGACCGGCATCCCCGACCCGATCGAGGCCGCGCGCGACCTGCTGCGTCGGGGTGCGGAGGTTGTACTCGTGTCGCTCGGCGCCGACGGGATGCTGGCCGTCTCGGGCGGTGACGACACCGTCCTGCACGCCCGGATCCCGCAGCCCCTCGCCGGCAACCCGACCGGTGCCGGCGACGCGGCGGTCGCCGCGTGCGCGGTGCTCATCGATTCCGGCATCCGAGACCCCGAGCAGATCCTGCGCCGCGCCACCGCCTGGTCGGCGGCCGCCGTGCTCATGCCGCTCGCCGGCGAGATCCATCCCTCCTGGCCGGAGCTCGAGAGCTCGCTCGTCGTGGAGGCCCTACCTGAGGCATCCGTACCAGTCTCCCTTCGGAAGGACAGCCGATGACTCTCGCATCCGCTCGCGACCTGCTTCGCACCGCCGCCTCTCGGGGCACCGGTGTCGGCGCGTTCAACGTGATCCACCTGGAGACCGCCGAGGCGCTCGCCGCGGCATCCGAACGCGCCGGGCTGCCGGTCATCCTGCAGATCTCGCAGAACTGCGCCGACTACCACGGTGGTCTCGAACCGATCGGCTGGGCGACCATGGCGATCGCCCGCCGGGCGGCGACCCCCGTCGCCGTGCACCTCGACCACGCCGAGCGGCCCGAGCTGGTCGACGAGGCGATCGAACTGGGCTTCGGGTCGGTCATGTTCGACGCCTCGAAACTCGACTACGAGCAGAACGTCGACCTCACCGCCGAGGTGACCATGCGTGCGCACGACGCCGGCGTCTACGTCGAGGCGGAGCTCGGCGAGATCGGCGGCAAGGACGGCGCGCACGCCCCGGGGGTGCGCACCGACCCCGTCGAGGCGCGCGCGTTCGTCGAGGCGACCGGCGTCGACGCGCTCGCCGTCGCGGTCGGGTCGTCGCACGCGATGACAGACCGCACGGCATCCCTCGACATCGAGCTGATCGCACGCCTGCGCGACGCGCTGCGCGGTGCCGGCCGCACCGGACGCAGCGTTCCGCTGGTGCTGCACGGTTCCTCCGGCGTGCCGGATGCGACCATCGCCGACGCCGTCCGCGCCGGCATGACGAAGATCAACGTCTCCACACATCTGAACGGCTGCTTCACGAAGGCCGTGCGCGAGGCGCTCGCCGCCGACGAGAAGCTCGTCGACTCGCGCAAGTATCTCGCCCCGGCGCGTGAGGCGGTCGCCGAAGAGGCGGCGCGGATGCTGCGGCTGTTCGCCCTCGCTGAGAACTGAGCGCCGACATGAACCGCGCTGCACGACTGAACGCCATCCTCGATCTCCTCGCCGAGCAGGGCGAGGTGAGCGTGGAGCAGCTCGTCGAGCGCTTCGGCGCCTCGGCGGCCACCACCCGGCGTGACCTCGACAGCCTGGCCGAGCGTCGCCTGCTCACCCGCACGCACGGCGGCGCCGTCGCACAATCCGTCGCGTACGAGCTGCCGATCCGCTACAAGAGCCACCAGCGCACCGGGGAGAAGGACCGGATCGCCGCCGCCGCGTCGGCCCTGGTCGTTCCCGGTCAGGTCATCGGCCTCTCCGGCGGCACCACCACCACGGCGATCGCTTCGGCTCTCGCGGCCCGCGACGACATCGGGACGGAGGGGCTCACCGTCGTCACGAACGCGGTCAACATCGCCGCCCAGCTGGCGATGCGCCCCGAGTTCAAAGTCGTGGCCACCGGCGGCGCCATCCACCAGCGCAGCTTCGAGCTGGTCGGCCCGTTCGCCGAGCAGCTGCTGCGCGGCATCCGCCTCGACCTCGCCTTCATCGGCGTGAACGGACTGGATGCCGCGTCGGGCGCCACCACGCACGACGAGGCCGAGGCGGCCGTGAACCGGCTGATGGCGGAGCGGGCGCGGCGGGCGGTCATCGTCGCCGACTCGTCGAAGATCGGGCACCCCGCCTTCGCGCACGTGGGCGGCTCGGAGCTGTTCCCCGTGGTGCTCACCGACTCCGGCATCCCCGAGGTGCAACGGCTGGCGCTCGCTGAGGCCGGGTACGAGGTGCGGATCTTCTGAGCGGGTCGCTCAGGTCGCAGAAGGTGCCGATCTGCGGCCATCCACCTCGCTCACGTCGCAGAGGATGCCGCTATCCGGCGGCGGCAGCGGCATTCATTGCGACCTGAAGGGCGCCGCGGGCGTCTCAGGCCAGCCCGTGCCGGGCGAACGCGTTCCACACTCCGTCATCGAGCACGCCGGTCGTCACCTCGTCGGCGTG
>JAPSIX010000085.1 GCA_031178475.1 Microbacterium sp.
GTGCTGTTCATCGCCGACGAGATCCAGTCCGGCCTCGGCCGGGTCGGCGAGACCTTCGCCTGCGACCGAGAGGGCGTCGTGCCCGACCTGTACTTGCTCGGCAAGGCGCTCGGCGGCGGCATCATCCCGGTCTCCGCCGTCGTCGGCGATCGGGACGTGCTCGGCGTGATCCGTCCTGGCGAGCACGGCTCGACATTCGGCGGCAACCCGCTGGCCGCGGCCGTGGGCCTGCGCGTGGTGGAGATGCTCGAGAACGGCGAGTTCCAGGAACGCGCTCGTGCCCTCGGCGAGCACCTCGCGGGCAAGCTCAACGCGCTGATCGGCGACGGCGTCACCGACGTGCGCATCGTCGGGCTCTGGGCCGGGGTCGACATCGATCCGGCGCGCGGCTCCGGTCGCGAGATCGCCGAGAAGCTGCTCGAACGCGGCGTGCTCGTCAAGGACACGCACGGTCAGACCATCCGCATCGCGCCACCGCTGGTGATCCGCGCCACGGAGCTGGACTGGGCTGTCGAGCAGTTGCGGGTCGTGCTCGCCGGCTGACCGAGTCAGTCGGCGAGGTCGTCTTCGCTGCGGCGGTGCTGCGTGCTCGCGTCGCCCTGGATGGCGCCCTCGGGTGATGCGCCGTACGCGCTGTCGCCCTGTATGGCGCCGTCCGGGGTGTCCTCTTGCTCGGGGCTCGCGTCGCCCTGGATCGCTCCGTGCGGAGAGGCGCCGACCGAGCTGTCGCCCTGGATCGCGCCGCCCTGCGCAGCCCCCTGCGGGTCGTTCTCCTCGGCGATGTCGATCCCGTCCTCGGGAAGGCCGACATCGCGCGCGTCTGCGGCGCGCTCTGCGCGGAGGTGCTCGTCATGCGAGCGGGAACTGTTCTCGATGTCCTCGTTCATGGCATGACCGTACGACGGCCGGCGCGCGCCCGACGAGGGTATTGACAACGACGGCTCGCCTCACCGCGTTTCTACCCCGAGGCCCTACGCGGGAGAATCGTCCGGATCCAGCGACTTCAGAGCGTCTCGCTCGACCGCGGTGTCCGCGTCGAGCTGATCCTCGGTCGTCTGGTCTCCGCCGAGCGGTGAACCGCCCTCTTCGGAGGACTCACCAGCGCCCGCCGCCGCGGCACCCGCCGCAACGCCGCCCTGCCGCCGAGCGCCGTCCGCGAGCCCGCCCTGCGCGTCCGCCCCTTCGTGCGGCTCACCGCTGCCCTGTGGATCCTGGCCTGGGGTGTGCGGCTGCTGTGCGGCATCCGACCCGTTGTTCTCGTGGTGCTCGATCATGCCGCTGAGCCTACGTCGCGGCGGTCCGGCGTAGGAAGGGATTGACAACCCCGCCAGGGCAGGCGCCTACTTCTCGCGGTCGTGCGAGAGCCGGATGGGTGTGGTGGCGGCGGTGCGGTCGTCGAAGGATGCCGGGTCCATCGCGCGGATCACCGACAGCGGGCGGGTCTCGTCGAGAGTGAGGCGGAACCTCGCTTCGCCCCGGCGGTGCAGCCGGCCCGAGCGCGCCATCCAGCCGACGCCGATGGCGAAGGCCAGGATGCCGGCGAACCCGCCGACCATGATCGAGGTGCGCGCCGAGAACGTGTCGACGATCCAGCCGGCGACGGGCGCGCCGATGGGAGTGGAGCCCATGATCACCGCCATGTACAACGCCAGGACGCGGCCGCGCAGCGCGGCATCCGTCGTCGTCTGCACGTACCCGTTGGCGGTGGTGAGCATGGTCACGGTCGAGAAGCCGACGAAGATGAGCACGACCGCGTATGTCCAGTAGCTCGGCATCGCGGCCGAGACGAGGGATGCCAGACCGAAACCGCCCGCGGCGAGCACGAGCACCCGCACCCTGGCACGGTCGCGCCGCGCGGCGAGCAGCGCGCCCGCCAGCGAGCCGATCGCGAGCACGGAACTCAGCAGCCCGTATCCGTCGGCCTGCCGGCCGAACTCCAGCGCCATCGTCGAGGCGTAGATCGGGAAGTTCATTCCGAAGGCGCCGATCAGGAAGACCATCACGAACAAGACCACGAGGTCGCTGCGTCCGCGCACGTACCGGAATCCCTCGGCGAGACCGCCGTTGCGCCGGTGTTTCAGTCGGGGCGTCAGCTCGCCAGTACGGATCAGCAGCAGGGCGACGATCATCGCGAGGAAGGTCACCGCGTTGGCGACGAACACCCAACCGGAGCCCATCACCACGATCAGCAGGCCACCGACCGCGGGGCCGATGAGGCGGGCCATGTTGAAGGATGCCGAGTTGAGCGCCACCGCGTTCGAGGTGTCCTCGATGCTCACCATGTCCGACACGAACGCCTGCCGCGCGGGCGCGTCGAACGCGTTGGCGACACCGAATGCCGCCGCGAAGCAGAACATGAGGGGCAGGGTCATCACGCCGGTGAGCAGCAGGGCGGCCACCGCGACGGCGAGCAGCATCAGCGCCGTCTGGGTGCACAGCAGCACCTTGCGCCGGTCGAACCTGTCGGCCACCCAGCCGGTGAGGCTGACCAGCACCAGCGGAGGCCCGAACTGCAGCGCCATCGTCGCGCCCATCGCGGTCGCGTCGTTGTCGGTCAGCTCGGTCAGCACGACCCAGTCCTGGGCGGTGGCCTGCATCCACCCGCCGATGTTCGAGATGACGGCACCGAGGAACCAGGTGCGGTAGTTGAACGACCGGAAGGAACGGAACATCGCGCTCATCGTTCAGTCACCCTTCTCATCAGCGCCGCCGCCTCCCTCAGGACGGCGAGATCGTGTTCGGTCAGATCGAGTTCGGCCAGCATGCCCGCCAGCAGGTCGTCGCGGCGACGGATCGTCTCGATGACGACCTGCTCCCCACGTGGCGTGAGCTCCACGTGCACGCGCCGCCGGTCCTCCTCGTCGGGGATGCGCACGACGTACCCCTGCTCGGCGAGCCCGTTGATCATCGACGTCATGGTCGGCGCGGTCACCCGCTCCCGTTCGGCGAGGCGCGAGAGGGTGTGCCGACCGTGCATGCGCAGTGCGGCGAGCACGGCGAGCTGCGCGTCGCTCATGGCGTCGTCCGCGCGCGCGCAGCGCAGGCGCCGTGCCAGCCGGAACATCGCGAAGCGCAACTCGGAGGCGGTGTCGTGGAGTGCATCGGGAGAGTCAGTCATTACTTAGACAGTCTAACTAAAAAGGACGAAGTATGCGCCTCGTGTCGCCGCCGCGCCAGTCCATGGCGCACCGCGCCGCCGGCGCGCAGCATGACGGATGACGGAAGGAGAGCGAACATGGACAGCACACATGGCGAACTCGTGCCCCTCAAGGAGACCGACCAGACGGTCGCACCGGAGGAGGACATCCGCGGCATGACGGTCAAAGATGCGAACGACGAGAAGATCGGCACGGTGGACGGTCTGCTGGTCGACGCGGATGAGCGCAAGGTGCGCTTCATCGTCGTGGCGTCCGGCGGATTCCTCGGGCTGGGCGAGCATCAGTCGTACATCCCGGTCGACGCGGTCGTCAGCGTCCGTGACGATGAGGTCCACATCGACCAGAGCCGCGAGCGGCTGACGGGCGCACCTGGCTACGATCCGCAGCTGGTCAACGACCGCGAGTACAACGAGGGCGTCTTCGGGTACTACGGATACACCCCGTTCTGGACGGCGGGCTACGTCTATCCGGCGTATCCGTTCCTGCCCTGACGCGGCCCTGCGGCCCCGCGGGCGCCGCGGCGCCGCCCCCTAGACTCGTCGGCATGACGCGCACCGCAGAGTTCACCGACGCACACGGCATCGCGATCGTCTACGACGTGCACGATGCGGAGGGCGAACCCCGCGGCGTCGTGCAACTGCTGCACGGGGTCGGGGAACACGCCGGGCGCTACGGCGCGCTCATCGCCGCGCTCACCGGCGCGGGGTTTCACGTGTACGCCGACGACCACCGCGGGCACGGGCGCACCGGCATCCGACAGCACGGTGGGCCCGCGCGGCTGGGCAGGCTCGGCAAGGGCGGGCAGCGGGCGGCGGTCGACGCGCTCTGGCAGCTCACCGGCGTCATCCGCGACGCGCACCCCGACCTGCCCCTGGTGCTGCTCGGGCATTCGTGGGGGTCGTTCCTGGCGCAGAAGCTGCTGAACCTGTATCCCGAGGGATACGACGCGCTCGTGCTGTCGGGTACGGCGCTGCTGACGCCGCGGGATCTGAATCCGCTGCCGCTGAACGCGCGGTGGAAGGCAGTCGACGCCACCGGTTTCGAATGGCTGTCGCGCGACCCCGGCGTGTGGCGCGCCTTCGCCGACGATCCGCTCACCACCGACGTGCCGCTGGTGAAGCTGTTCGGGCCCGTCGAGGCGGCGAAGATGTACGGCCTGCCGCGGCGCGACCTCGGCCGCGACATCCCCGTGCTGCTGATGGTCGGCAGAGACGATCCGGTCGGCGGCCCGCGCAGCGTGCACAAGCTCGCCGCCGCGTACCGCACGCGCTCGGGTCTCACCGACGTGACGACGCTCGTCTACCCGGATGCCAGGCACGAGCTGTTCAACGAGACGAACCAGGCCGAGGTGCGCGCCGACCTGCTCGCCTGGCTTGGCAAGCGCATCCCGCCGCGCGGGGGAGCCGCTCGAAACGCCCGCCCGTAAGCTGGACTCGTGCACGGAGAGTACAAGGTCCCAGGCGGAAAGCTCGTCGTCGTCGACCTGGAGGTCGAGGACGGCCTGATTCGCGACTTCCGTCTCGCTGGCGACTTCTTCCTCGAGCCCGACACCGCGCTTGGGGCGATCGACGCCGCCGTCGAGGGGATGCCGGTCGAATCCGACGCATCCACCATCGCCGCCGCTGTGCGCGCCGCGCTGCCGGAGGGCGCCCAGCTGCTCGGGTTCTCGCCCGAGGCGGTCGGCACCGCGGTGCGCCGTGCTCTCGTCACCGCGCCTGGCTGGCGCGACTTCGACTGGGAGGTCGTCCACGAGAAGGCCGTCTCGCCGCGGATGAACTTGGCGCTCGACGAGGTGCTCACCGGCCGGGTCGGCGAGGGGCGCCGTCGACCGACACTGCGGATCTGGGAGTGGGACCAGTCCGCGGTCGTGATCGGCTCGTTCCAGTCGTACCGCAACGAGGTCGACCCCGACGGGGCGGCCCGGCACGGCTTCGACGTCGTGCGCCGCATCTCGGGCGGTGGCGCGATGCTCATGGCCGCAGGCCAGATCATCACCTACTCTCTCTACGTTCCGGCATCGCTCGTTGCGGGCATGACGTTCGCCGACTCGTACGCCTTCCTCGACGACTGGGTGCTGCAGGCGCTGCGCTCGGTGGGGGTGGACGCCACCTATCAGCCGCTCAACGACATCGCGAGCCCGAGCGGCAAGATCGGCGGCGCCGCCCAGAAGCGGCTCGCCAACGGCGGGGTGCTGCACCACGCCACGATCTCGTACGACATCGACGGTCGGGTGATGACCGAGGTGCTGCGCATCGGACGCGAGAAGCTCAGCGACAAGGGCACCGTCTCGGCCGCGAAGCGCGTCGACCCGCTGCGCACGCAGACCGGCATGGCCCGCGCCGACATCATCGAGCGCTTCAAGGACACGTTCCGGGCGCTCACCGGCGCCGAGAACGGCGCGATCACTGACGACGAGTACCGCGAGGCTGAGGCTCTCGTGGAGTCGAAGTTCGCGACCGACGCGTGGCTGCACCGCGTGCCATGACCGACGTCGATCCGGGCGTCGCCCCACGCTGGGTCCCTGAGCCGGTCGAAGGGCCCGGCTCGGTCGAGATCATCCAGGGCGACAACCTGGCCGTCGCGGCCACGTTGCCGGCGGCATCCTTCACGCTCGTCTATCTCGACCCGCCCTTCAATACCGGCCGGGCGCAGGAACGCCAGGTGATCACCGCCCGTCGCAGCGGCGGCCCGGAAGCCGACGAGCGCGAGGTACGCTACGGCTTCCACGGCCACGCGTACGAGCGGGTGCGCGGGATGCTGCGCCAGTACGACGACCGGTTCGACGACTACGGCGACTTCCTCATGCCGCGGTTGGAGGAGGCATGGCGACTGCTCGCTGACGACGGCACCCTGTACCTGCACCTCGACTACCGCGAGGCGCACTACGCGAAGGTGATGCTGGATGCCGTGTTCGGCCGCGACTGCTTTCTCAATGAGCTGATCTGGGCGTACGACTACGGGGCGAAGTCGCGCCGGCGCTGGCCGACGAAGCACGACACGATCCTCGTGTACGTCAAGACGCCGGGCGGGCACGTGTTCAACGCCGACGAGGTCGACCGTGAGCCGTACATGGCGCCGGGGCTTGTGACGCCCGAGAAGGCCGCTCGGGGCAAGCTCCCCACCGACGTGTGGTGGCACACGATCGTGCCGACGACCGGGCGCGAGAAGACGGGATACCCGACGCAGAAGCCCGAAGGGGTGCTGCGGAGGATCGTGCAGGCGTCAAGCCGACCGGGAGACGGCGTGCTCGATCTCTTCGCCGGCAGCGGGACGACCGGTGCGGTGGCATCCGCGCTCGGGCGGGATGCTGTGCTCGTCGATCACAACCCCGAGGCCATCCGGATCATGCGCGATCGGATGCCGGACGCGAGCGTGCGGTCGGTCTGAAGGCTCAACCGACCGGGTCGAAGGTGTCGAAGCCGAGGCTGTCCGCCACCTTCGCCATCGCCGAGTCGTGGGTGACGATTGTCGCCGCGCCGGCGCCGAGTCGCTGTGCCGAGGCGAGGTGCAGCGCATCGAGGGATTTGATGTGCGGGCGGACCGCTGCCGCTTCGGTGATCAGAGCGTCGTCCACCCGGAGCAGGGTCAGCTCGGCGACGAAATCCGCCACATCGTGCACATCGAGTCCCTCCCGGCGGAACACCCGCGTCATCTCCAGCGCGAGCAGCCTCGACGAGACGAACGCATCTCCCGCTGCGGCGTGGGCGTCGAACCATTCGACCGCCGATGCTGAGTGCCCGAGCAGAATGCGCAGGGCGACGGAGGAATCGAGATACCAGATCCGACGAGCTTGTTCAGAACTCGCCATCGGCATTCACCTCGCGGAGAATGTCGTCGAGATCACCGGACAGCGGGACGGGTGCCCGATCACCGATGGGGCGATGCCGGGCTGTCGGCGGTGTGGCGACTCCCGCCGCGATGAGGGTGTCCAGGTTGCTGCCGGTGCTCTGCGGTTCGGGCACGAGGCGCAGCACGACCCGGCCGCGATTGGTCACCTGCACTGTTTCGCCGAGTTCAACGACCCGGCGGGTGACAGCGGAGACCTTCTGATTCAGTTCCGTCATCGTCACGGTACCCATAGTGATGATTCTAGCATCCACATGCTATAAACGCGCTCTATGTCTGCGTGTGGGCGGCTGGAGCGGTCACGTCGCGGTGCGCGGTGAGTGCTTCGGAGAGGGCGGAGCGCACCGCGCGGATGCCGTCGGCCTCACGCGCCACTCGGCGCACGGCGGTGAACACCTCGCGCACCGGATCGCCGGGCAGCGGCGCCAACGTGACCTCCGGCGGACGGTCGCCCCAGATCAGATCGGGCAGCATGCCGACGGCGTGACCGGCGGCGACCAAGCGGACGTGGGCCGTCAGGTCGGTCGCCTCGAACCGGACGTCGGGCTCGAACCCGGCCGCCCGGCATTGCTGCACGGCCCATTG
>JAPSIX010000086.1 GCA_031178475.1 Microbacterium sp.
CCTCGGCGACCTCGAGCGTGAGATCGATCGGGAAGCCGTACGTGTCGTGCAGCAGGAACGCCTCGGAGCCGCTCAGCGTGGTGCCGCCGCCCTTCTTCGTCTCGCCGAGCGCGAGATCGAGGATCGTGGATCCCTGCGCGAGCGTGCGGCGGAAGGTCTCCTCCTCGGCGAACGCGGCGGCCGACAGCTGCGCCCACTCGGTCTCGAGCGCCGGGTAGGCCGTCTTCATCGCGTCACGCGACGCGCTGAACAGCTCGGGGAACGACGGCGCGTCCACGCCCAGCAGGCGCATGGCACGGACGGTGCGGCGCATCAGGCGGCGCAGGATGTAGCCGCGGCCCTCGTTCGAGGGGCGCACGCCGTCGGAGAGCAGCATCAGCGAGGAGCGCACGTGGTCGGCGATCACGCGGAACCTCACATCGTCCTCATGCGCGGCACCGTAGCGACGACCGGACAGCTCGACGGCGCGGTCGAGTACGGGCCGGACCTGGTCGGTCTCATACATGTTCTCGACGCCCTGCTTGAGGAACGCGACGCGTTCGAGACCCATGCCCGTGTCGATGTTCTTCATCGGGAGATCGCCGACGATGTCGAACTCGGTCTTGCCGCGGATGTTCTCGATGAAGTCCTGCATGAACACGAGGTTCCAGATCTCCAGGAACCGGGAGTCGTCAACGGCCGGGCCGCCGTCCTTGCCGTAGGCGGGGCCGCGGTCGAAGAAGATCTCGGAGTCGGGGCCGCCGGGGCCAGGTTGACCGGTGTTCCAGTAGTTGTCGGCGCGGCCGAGACGCTGGATGCGCTGGGGCTTCAGACCGATGACGTCGCGCCAGATGGTCTCCGCCTCGTCGTCGGTCTCGTAGACGGTGACCCACAGGTCCTTCTCGTCGAAGCCGAGGCCGCCGTCGGCCTCGGAGCTGGTCAGCAGCTCCCACGCGTAGCGGATCGCGCCTTCCTTGAAGTAGTCGCCGAACGACCAGTTGCCGAGCATCTGGAAGAACGTGCCGTGACGGGCCGTCCGGCCGACCTCTTCGATGTCGTTGGTGCGGATGCACTTCTGCAGGTCAGCGATGCGCGGGTGAGGCGCGGGAACGACGCCCGTGAGGTACGGGATCATCGGCACCATGCCGGCGACCGTGAACAGCAGTGACGGGTCGTCGCTGACCAGCGAGGCCGAGGGGACGATGAGGTGGTCGTTCTTCTCGAAGTAGTCGAGGTAGCGCTGCGCGATCTCCGCGGTTCTCATAAAGCTCGTGGGTGTCCTTGCATATGAAGCCGCTCCCGCTTCAGCGGGCGCGGCGAGGGTGTCGGGTCAGTCCTGGGCCTGGTCGGAGCGCTGAGCGTCCGCGGGGTCGGACAGGAGGGCCTCCTGGTCTCGATAGGCGTCGCCGAGGATCGCGGTGAACTCGGAGATGCGCGAGTCGATCTCGGCGAAGATCTCCTGCCCGCGCGGGTCCTTGTTCATGAAGTGGGCGGCGATGAACCCGCCGATCACGCCGATCAGGAACCACTGCACGTTCTTCATGTCGTCATCCTCGTCTTCGCCGCCGGACGCGGCCTCTCCATCGTAGGCGGAAACCAGGCTCAGACGACGAGAGGCGCCGGGTGACCCGACGCCTCTCGTGTGCAGGATCGCGTCAGCGACCCGAGTAGTACTCGACGACCAGCTGCACTTCGCAGGTCACGGGGACCTCGGCGCGCTTCGGACGACGGACCAGGCGGGCCTGCAGCTTGTCCAGCTCGACCTCGATGTAGCCCGGAACCGGCGGCAGAACCTCGGCGTGACCGCCGGCGGCTGCGACCTGGAAGGGCTCGAGGCCCTCGGACTTGGCCTTGACGTGGATGAGCTGACCCGGCTTCACGCGGAACGACGGGCGGTCCACGGTCTGACCGTCCACGAGGATGTGGCGGTGCACGACGAGCTGGCGCGCCTGTGCGGTGGTGCGGGCGAAGCCGGCACGCAGCACGAGTGCGTCCAGGCGCATCTCGAGCAGCTCGACCAGGTTCTCACCGGTCAGGCCTTCCTTGCGCTTGGCCTCGCGGAAGACGATCTGCAGCTGCTTCTCGCGGATGCCGTACTGCTCGCGCAGACGCTGCTTCTCGCGCAGACGGACGGCGTAGTCGCTGTCCGCCTTGCGCTTGGTGCGGCCGTGCTCACCCGGAGCGTAGGGACGCTTCTCGAGGTAGCGGGCGGCCTTCGGGGTGAGCGCCACGCCGAGGGCGCGGCTGAGACGGACCTTGCGGCGGTCCTGGGACTTCGTGACCACGAAGCATTCCTTCCGTGACGTGGACGCGTCTTTCGCGTCTCACGGGCGTATCTCCCCCGCTCTGCCGTCGGGCGCACGCCGGAGCGCCTGATCGGTGGGGTGCGAGTGAGGGGATGCCCGAAAACTCGGTTTCGAGCCGCTCCATCTTATCAGACGGACTCGGTCCGGCCGGGCGGGACTCAGCGGCCGCCGAGGATGCGGCGGATCCGCTCCAGGCGTGCCGAGACGTCCCGTTCGGCGCCGAGCTGCTTGGGCTCGTAGTACCGGCGGCCCACCAACTCGTCGGGCAGGTACTGCTGCGGCAGGATGCCGGCATCGCTGTCGTGCGGGTAGCGGTAGCCCTTCCCGTGCCCGAGCCGCTTCGCACCGGCGTAATGCGCATCGCGCAGGTGCACGGGCACGCGACCGAAACCGCCGGCCCGGACGTCGGCGATCGCCGCATTGATCGCGGCGTAGGCGGCGTTCGACTTGGCGGTCGTGGCGAGATAGATGGTCGCTTCCGCGAGCGGGATGCGACCCTCCGGCATCCCGATGAACGCCACGGCGTCGGCGGCGGCCGTGGCGATGACCAATGCCTGCGGGTCGGCGAGACCGATGTCCTCGGCGGCGGAGATGACCAGCCGTCGCGCGATGAATCGGGGGTCCTCCCCCGCCTCGATCATGCGAGCGAGGTAGTGCACAGCGGCGTCTGGGTCGGAGCCGCGGATGGACTTGATGTAGGCGCTGATCACGTCGTAGTGCTCGTCGCCCTGCCGGTCGTAGCGCAGCAGCGCCCGGTCGACGGCCTGGGCGACGTCTTCGGCAGTGACCTCCGGAACGGCGCCCTCATCCGAACGGTCCTCGTCCTCTTCGCGTGGCGCCTCGTCCGCGCCGGACAGGGCGACCGCGGCGGCCGCCTCGAGCCCGGTGAGCGCGCGTCGCCCGTCACCCGAGGCGAGGCGGATGAGTGCGGAACGGGCGTCGTCGGTCAGGGCGATTGCACCGGCGAGCCCGCGGGCATCCTGTACCGCACGGTCGACCAGCACGCCGATGTCGTCGTCGGTCAGCGGCTGCAGCGTCAGCAGGAGCGAGCGCGACAGCAGCGGGGAGATGACCGAGAACGACGGGTTCTCGGTCGTGGCGGCGATGAGGATGACCCAGCCGTTCTCGACCCCGGGAAGCAGTGCGTCCTGCTGCGCCTTCGTGAACCGGTGGATCTCATCCAGGAACAGGATGGTCGTCTGCCCGTAGAGGTCGCGCTGAGTGATCGCCTCCTGCATCACCTCGCGCACATCCTTGACGCCCGCCGTGATCGCCGACAGCTCGACGAAGCGCCGGCCGGAGGAACGGGCGATGGCCTGGGCGAGCGTCGTCTTTCCCGTGCCTGGCGGCCCCCACAGGATGATCGACACGGCACCGGGCGCGGCGGCATCCGGATCTGCCAGCGCGACGATCGGCGAGCCCGGCCGCAGCAGGTGGCGCTGGCCGGCGACCTCGTCGAGGGAGACCGGCCGCATGCGCACGGCGAGCGGTGTCTGTCCCGACATGAGGGACGCGGCGGAGGTCATGCATCAAGGCTAGTGCGGGCCGCCGACGTCGTGCCTGCCGCGCTAGGCTCGCACTGGCCGCAGGGCCGAGTGGAGAGGAACGAAGCATGGCGGTACGCGGGTCCAAGGCGCAGCGCGCACGAGAAGAGGCCGAGCGCGCCCGGCTGTATTCGGCGCGCACGGCATGGCACGAACGTCAGCTTCGGCGTCGCCGCAGGGACACGACCGCCGCCGTGGTGCTCGGCGGGCTCATCGTTGTCGGCGCCATCGTCAGCCAGACCCTGCTCGCACAGGTCACCGTTCCCGAGCCGGCGCCCACCCCGTCCTCGACGCCCACGCCGCCTTCGACCCCGGGCCCGACGGAATCGCCGGAGCCGAGTGCCGTGCCCACTCCGACGCTGCCGAACGCACCGACGGACGCGCCGACGCCGGTGCCGACGCAGACTCTCGACTGAGAGCCGCCACGCCGGCAGGGCGCTCAGCGGACACCTCGTACTAGGCTGAACAGCGTCCTTACCCCCTCCCGCGGCTTGCCCGCGCAAGGAGCACACCGTGTCTGCCAACGAGCCGTCCACCCCCGAGTCGCCGAACACCGAGACCCCGAAGACGGAGACGCCGAACACCGAGCCTGCTGCCGCTGAGCAGCAGGACGCGGAGACGGCCGCTGCGCCGTTGCAGCCCGCTGACGAACCGGCCGCGCAAGAGCGGGCCGAACGGGTGCCGACCGAAGAGGTCGCTCAGGAGCCGGCCGAGCGGGTGCCGACCGAAGAGGTTGCTCAGGAGCCGGCCGAGGAGGCGTCCTCCGCCGACGTCCAGGCCGCGAGGATCGCGGCGCCGATGCCGGCACCGCCGCGCGTACCGACGCCGCCGCGCGTGCCGATGCCCAGAAAAGCCACGGCTCCCGTCGCTGCCGCCCCCACCGCACCGGTGTCTTCGGACGCCGCGGAGTGGGGCCGGGTCACCGAGGACGGCACCGTCGAAGTGCGCGAGAACGACGACTGGCGCACGGTCGGACAGTACCCCGACGGCACACCCGACGAGGCGCTCGCCTACTTCGCCCGCAAGTACGACGATCTGGCGCTCAAGCTCGGAACGCTCGAGACTCGTGCGAAGGGCGGCGGCGCCTCGGCATCCGATCTCACCAAGCAGGCTCGCAACCTCCTCACCGAGGTGACGGATGCCGCGGTCGTGGGCGACCTCGCAGGGCTGCGATCCCGTATTGAAGCGCTGCTCTCCTCTCTGTCGGAAGCAGCCGAGAAAGAAGCGGCGGCCGCACGCCAGGCGCTGGACGCAGCCATCGCCGAGCGCACCGCCATCGTCCAGAAGGCGGAGGAGATCGCCGCCCGCGACTTGACCAAGGTGCAGTGGAAGCAGGTCACCGCCGAGATGGCGGAGCTGTTCGACTCGTGGCAGGCGCACCAGCAGAACGGCCCCCGGCTGCCGAAGGGCACCGCTCAGCAGCTGTGGAAGCGCTTCCGCGATGCGCGTTCGACCGTCGACAAGGCGCGCCGGGCGTTCTTCTCCGAGCTGGATGACACACACCGTGCTGCGCGCGATGTGAAGACGCGCCTGGTCGAGCGCGCCGAGGCGCTCGCACCGCGCGGCGTGGACGGCATCCCTGCCTACCGTGACCTGCTCGATGAGTGGAAGGCCGCCGGCCGCGCCGGCCGTAAGGCGGACGACGCGCTGTGGGCCCGCTTCAAGGCGGCCGGCGACGCGCTGTATGCCGCACGCGCCGAGCAGGCCGCGGCGGAAGAGGCGGATTCGGCACCCAAGATCGAAGCGCGTGAGGCACTGCTGGTGCAGGCGCAGGCTGTCGCCGACGAGCCGAACCTCAAGCGCGCCCGCGCCCTCCTGACCCGCATCCAGCAGGAGTGGGAGGAGACCGGCCGCATCTTCCCGCGTGAGAAGGAGCGCGCACTCGACGACCGCCTGCGCGCCGTCGAGCAGGCGCTGAAGACGCGCGAGGATGTCGACTGGAAGAAGAACAACCCCGAGACCAAGGCACGCGCCAACGACATGAGCGCGCAGCTGCTCGACGCGATCGAGAAGCTGGAAGCAGAGCTCGCCGCCGCCGAGCAGGCCGGGGATGAGAAGGCGATCAAGGAGGCGACCGAGGCGCTGGCCGCCCGTCGCGCTTGGCTCAGCGCCCTCGGCGGCTGACTTCCCGCCGGTTATCCACAGTGTGAGCCGTGTCCGCCCCATCACCGGGCCGCACGGCTCACACTGTTGTTGTGCACCCCGTTCTGTTCTACCGTCCGGGCGAGCGGCTCTCATTACCCGAGCTGACCGCCGCTCGCCTGGACGGGCACGTCGTCGAGGTGGGTGAGGGCTACATGCCGGCCGACACGATCGAGGGCTGCGATGCCAGGGCGACGAGCATCGCGCATCTTGTTCCCGAGCGCACGGCGGCCTGCGGGGCCAGTGCCGCGTGGATCCACGGTGCCGGCGATCGCCCTCCCGCTGTGCACCACATCCGCCGGGCAGGCAACCGTCGCCTTCGCGCCGCTCCGACAGCACGGGTGGTGTACCACGACGCCGTGGTTCCGTCGGACGGGATCCTCACGATCGGCGGCGTGGCCGTGACCGGGCGGCTGGTCACCGCTGCCCAACTCGCTTTCAGCGCCCACAGACACCGGGACGATGAGCACTGGCTTCGTGCCCTGCTGCAGATATCACCCGGCCTGGCCGAACGCGCCCGCGATCACATCGGCGCACTACCGCGGATGCCGGGCAGGCGGATGTCGCTCGAGCTCCTCGACGGGCTGCTCGCCGATCAGGAGGTGGTCACTCGGTAGACGTCGTAGACGGCGTCGATGCGCCGCACCGCGTTGAGCACGCGATCGAGGTGCACCGCGTCGCCCATCTCGAAGACGAACCGGCTCAGTGCCAGTCGCTCATCGGTCGTCGACACCGTCGCCGACAGGATGTTCACGTGGTGCTCGCTGAGTACGCGCGTGACGTCCGAGAGCAATCCCGACCGGTCGAGCGCCTCGACCTGAATCTGCACGCGGAACACGCTCTTGCTGGTCGGTGCCCATTCCACCTCGACGAACCGCTCCGCGTCAGAGCTCAGCGCCTTCACATTCACGCAGTCCTGCCGGTGGACGGACACGCCGCTGCCACGCGTGACGAACCCCACGATCGGGTCGCCGGGGACGGGCGTGCAGCAGCGCGCGAGCTTGACGAGAATGTCGGCGGCACCGCGAACCAGGATGCCGGAATCCCCCGTGCGCGGTTCGCGCGCCGGCTGGCGGCCCGGAAGTTCGATCGTCCCGCTGTTGGTGTCCTCCTCCTCGGAGACCAGCGTGGTGACCTTCTCCAGCACCGACTGCGTGGAGACGTGCCCCTCCCCGACCGCTGCGTAGAGCGCGGAGACGTCCTCATACCGCAGCTGACGGGCGACCTCGGCGAAGGACTCCTGGCTCATCAGGCGCTGCAGCGGCAGGTTCTGACGGCGCATCGCTCGAGCGATGGACTCCTTGCCCTGCTCGATCGCCTCCTCACGGCGCTCCTTGGTGAACCACCCGCGGATCTTGTTGCGCGCCCTCGTGCTCTTGACGAAGCTCAGCCAGTCCTGGCTGGGCCCGGCGTCGGGGTTCTTCGAGGTGAACACCTCGACGACGTCCCCGCTCTTCAGCATCGACTCGAGTG
>JAPSIX010000299.1 GCA_031178475.1 Microbacterium sp.
GTCTGCTGTCAGGGCGGTTTCGACGGCGGGGGAATCGGATGCCGCGGCAATCGACGACGGGTCGATCCAGGTCAGCGCCGTGGGAGGCCGCGATTCGTCGGCCCACTGCGCGGAGACGCCGAGCGCCGCGAAGCCGTCGACGGGCTCGGAGGTGTCCGCCGGTTCGCGGGCCCCACCGGTGGCGGTGCTCTCGGCGCTCTGGGCGCTCTCGACTGGCGGCGGCTCGGCGACCGCGGTGCCGCCCGCTGCGGGGACCGGCTCGCGCGCCGGTGAGCCCGAGCCCGACTCGGCGGAGACCTGCGACCTGCGCGACTGCGCGCGACGGTCGCGGCGCGTCGCAGGGCGCGGAGGATCGGAGGAGACAGTCACCCAGATACGCTACCGAATCCCCGCCCCCGGATGGTGCAGGGAGACGCCGCGCGGGGCAGGACGGACTATGATCGAGACCACAACCACGGGAGTCCGGTGAGCCGGGCTGAGAGGAAGCGAAAAGCGCTTCGACCGTCGAACCTGATCTGGATCATGCCAGCGCAGGGAGGAGATCATATGAGCACGTCCACACAACGCTCCGCATCCGTCGATCGGGCCGTCACTCGGCGCACGCCGCGCTGGCGGGTCGTCGACATCGTCGTCGCCGCCGTCCTCGGCGTCGCGATCGGCCTCGTCTTCTGGGGGTGGAACGCCGTCGGTGGAGCATGGTTCGGCGCGGCCGACGCCCTGACGCCGGGCCTGGGCGGCATCGCCGTCGGCATCTGGCTGATCGGCGGAGTCGTCGGCGGACTCGTCATCCGCAAACCCGGCGCGGCGCTGGTCGTCGAGGTCGTCGCGGCCATCGTGTCGATGCTGATCGGCAACGTGTGGGGCGTCTCGACCGTCTTCTCCGGCATCGTCCAGGGTCTCGGTGCCGAGCTGATCTTCGCGCTCTTCTTCTACCGGCGCTTCGGCATCGGCGTGGCAGCGCTCGCCGGGGTCGGAGCCGCCGCGGCCGCCTGGGTGTTCGAGCTCTTCTACGGCAGCTCGCCCAACATCCTCAAGTCGTTCGAGTTCAACGCCATCTACCTCGGCACGCTGATCGTGTCGGGCGCGATCCTCGCCGGCGTGGTCGGCTGGCTCCTGGTGCGCGCGCTCGCCGCCACCGGCGCGCTGAGCCGCTTCGCCGCCGGTCGAGAACTCGTCCGCGAGGTCTGAAATGGCATCCGCCGCCCCGGCCCGTGTGCAGGCCGCGGGCTGGGGGTGGCGCTACGCGGGGCGCAAGCTCGCGGCCGTGAAGGACGTCACGTTCACGATCGAGCCCGGTGAGCGCGTGCTGCTGCTCGGCCCCTCCGGTTCGGGCAAGTCGACGCTGCTCGCCGGGATGGCGGGTGTCCTCGGCGACGCCGACGAGGGTGAGCGCAGCGGCAGCCTGCTGATCGACGGCTCGGCTCCCGAGTCGAGCCGCGGTCGCGTCGGGCTGGTTCTGCAGGACCCGGATGCTGGGATTGTGCTGTCCAAGGTGGGTGACGATGTGGCGTTCGGATGCGAGAACCTCGGCATCCCGGCATCCGACATCCCCTCCCGCGTCATGGAGTCGCTGGAAGCCGTCGGGCTCGACGTACCGCTCGACCGGCCGACGAAGGCCCTCTCCGGTGGTCAGAAGCAGAGACTGGTCCTCGCCGGCGTCCTCGCCATGCGGCCGGGACTGCTGCTGCTCGACGAGCCGACCGCCAACCTCGACCCGGACGGTGTGCGGGAGGTGCGCGCGAGCGTCGAGCGGACCGTCGAGCCGACCGGCGCGACGCTGGTGGTGATCGAGCACCGCACGCCGGTGTGGGTCGACT
>JAPSIX010000087.1 GCA_031178475.1 Microbacterium sp.
GGTGCTTGTACTTCTCCTCGCACGTGTCGACGCCGGTGAGGAGGATGTCGAACCCGCCCTTGTACGCACCGATGTCGGGCGGCAGTTCCTTCTGCCCCTCCAGCTCGACCGCATTGGCGTTGACCGTGGTGGTCCAGCCGCCGACGACATAGCCGACTACGCCGAGACCGCTCACCAGCACCACTGCCAGGGCGATGCCGATCAGCTTCATCAGCTGTCCGAAGGGAGTCGGCGAGGACAGCTGGCCATGGCGGGCAACCGGCCGCCGGTGCCTTCTCGACTCGCTCACTCGGTGCCTTTCGGATCTTATGCGGAGGGTGTGGGATTCGAACCCACGAGACATCTCTGCCCACTGGTTTTCAAGACCAGCTCCATCGGCCGCTCGGACAACCCTCCTCGGCCGGCTCGCGCCGGACGATCGGGCACGAGTCTATCGGGTTCGCTGACGCACCTGTTCGGCCGACCACCCATTCTTCCGGCCCCACCTGGGGAAGCGCTGGGCGATCCCTCGAAAGCTCACGCTCAGAGCAGACCCCGCAACGCCTCCGCCAGACCGCCGTCCTCGACGACCCCGGTACGCTCACCCGCGGCATCCAGCACTTCCTCCGGCGCCTGGCCCATCGCGACTGCACGACCCCCGTGGCGCAGTGCCCAGCCGAACATGCCGACGTCGTTGCGTCCGTCTCCGGCGACGAACACGCGGTGACCGTCGATGCCGAGCTCGCCGCGCACCCGTTCCAGGGCGGTGCCCTTGTCGACGCCGAGCGGGGCGATGTCGAGCCACGCCGTCCAACCGATGGCGTATGTCACCTCGTTCAGTCCGGCCTCGGCGACCAGGCGCTGGAAGTCCTCCTCGTCGTGCTGAGGTGAGACGACGACGACGCGCGACACCTGCTGTGCGGCGAGCTCCTCGAAGGTCACCTCACGGCCGCCGTCGAGCGTCCAGTCATCAAGCACCGCAGTGTAGAGACGCTGACCCGTGCCGAGCTCGACCATGTACCGCGCCTCGGGAAGGCGCTCGCGCAGCATCGTCAGCACGGGGCCCGGGTCGAACGTCTCGACGTGCCAGCGATCCCAGCCGTCTCCGTTCCGGCGCATCGTGACCGCGCCGTTCGAGCACACCGTGAACTCGCTGGTGATGCCGAGCAGGTCGACGTAGCGCTCTGTGGCGGCCCAGCTGCGGCCGGTGGCCAGCAGCACCTCGTGCCCGGCATCTCGCACCTCGGCGACCGCGTCGACCACGCCGGGGCTGAACGTCTCGTCGGGCAGGATGAGGGTGCCGTCGATGTCGAGGCCGACCAGCCCGCGGGCCGTCACGCGGTGCCCTGCTCGTCGCCGGCGACGGGCTCGGCGGTCCAGCCGACGGGCCGGATCACCTCCAGCCCACCGAGGTACGGCCGCAGCACATCCGGCACGATGACGGAGCCGTCCTCCTGCTGGTGCGTCTCGAGCAGCGCGACGATCCAGCGGGTGGTGGCGAGCGTGCCGTTCAAGGTCGCGACGTGCTGCGTCTTTCCCCCTCCCGGCTGGGTCGCTGAGCCCGTCGAAGCGTCGCTCTCCGGCCGGTGCCGGATGTCGAGCCGGCGCGCCTGGAACGTCGTGCAGTTCGAGGTCGAGGTGAGCTCGCGGAACGCGTTCTGCGTGGGCACCCACGCCTCGATGTCGAACTTCCGCGCGGCGCTGGATCCCAGATCCCCCGCCGCAACATCGATCACCCGATAGGCGAGCCCGAGAGCGGTGAGCATCTCCTCCTGCAGGGCGACCAGGCGCTCGTGCTCGGCTTCGGCGTCCTCCGGCGTCGTGTAGACGAACATCTCGAGCTTGTTGAACTGGTGCACGCGGATGATGCCGCGGGTGTCCTTGCCGTACGACCCGGCCTCGCGACGGTAGCAGGTCGACCAGCCGGCGTAGCGCAGCGGGCCGTCTGCGAGGTCGACGATCTCGTCCTTGTGGTACCCGGCGAGGGGCACCTCGCTGGTGCCGACCAGGTAGAGGTCGTCGTCCTTGTCGAGGTGATACACCTCGTCGGCGTGCTCGCCGAGGAACCCGGTGCCCTGCATGATCTCCGGCCGCACCAGGGTGGGGGTGATCAGCGGCACGAAGCCGTTCTGCAGTGCCTTGTCGAGGGCGAGGTTCATCAGCGCGATCTCGAGCCGCGCGCCGATCCCCTTCAGGAAGTAGAAGCGCGCACCCGACACCTTCGCACCGCGCTCCATGTCGATCGCGCCGAGCATCTCGCCGAGCTCGAGGTGGTCGCGGGGCTCGAATCCGAACGCGGGCACCTCACCGACCCGCCGCAGCTCGACGAAGTCCTCCTCGCCCCCGGCGGGAACACCGTCGATGATCACGTTCTCGATGCGGGCGAGAGCGGATGCCGCGGCCTCGGCCGCCTCGTTCGCCTCGTGCTGCGCCTGCTTGACCCGCTCCGACAGTTCCTTCGCCTGCGCGACGAGGGCGGCCTTCTCGTCCTTCGGAGCCTTGGCGACCGACTTGCCGAACGCGTTCTGCTCGGCGCGCAGCTCCTCGAACCGGGTGAGCGCGGCGCGGCGCGATCGGTCCGCCTCGATCGCCTCGTCCACGGTCTCGGGAGCGTTGCCGCGCGCGATCTGGGAGTGTCGGACGAGCTCGGGCTCGTCGCGGAGAAGGGCGAGATCGATCATCGGGCAAGTCTATCGACGCCCCATGTGCGCTCCCGGCCCGGCGGACCGCGCAGGGATCGGCAAGGTTGCGCAATAGAGTGGCGGCATGACGGCATCCGGGACCGAGGTCGCGCACGCGGCTCTCGTCTACAACCCGGTGAAGGTGGATGCCGTACGGCTGCGCGCAGCGGTGAACGCGCTGTCCAAGCGACACGACTGGGGCCCGCCGCGCTTCTACGAGACGACGATCGAGGACCCGGGTCAGCAGGTCACCCGCGACGCGCTCGCGGCGGGGGCGTCGGCGGTCCTCGCGGCGGGCGGCGACGGCACGGTGCGGGCGGTCGCCGAAGCGATGGCCGGCACCGGGGTTCCGTTCGCGGTCGTCCCCGGCGGCACGGGCAACCTGTTCGCCCGCAACCTCGGGCTGCCGCTGGCGAACCCCGAGACGATGATCGAGGCGGTCTTCACCGGATTCACCCACCCCGTCGACATCGGCTGGGCCTCGCTCACCCGCCCCGACGGCACTTCGAGCGAGAACGCGTTCGTCGTGCTCGCCGGGATGGGGCTGGATGCCGACATGATCGCGAACACGAAGGCCGAGCTGAAGAGGTCGGTCGGCTGGGTGGCGTACCTCGACGGCGCGGCGCGCTCGCTGCCCGGCGCCCGGCCGTTCCGCATCGTCTACCAGATCGAGGAGGGCCGGCTGCACTCCGCCAAGGTGCACAGCGTGCTGTTCGCAAACTGCGGTGCGCTGCCGGCCGGTATCGCGCTGATGCCGGACGCCTCGCTCGACGACGGCAGCATGGACATCGCCGTCATCCAGCCGACCGGGCCGCTGGGCTGGCTCGGCCTCTGGCGCAAGATCTGGTGGGACAACACCGTGCTGCGACGCACGCGCGCCGGCCGGCGGGTGCTCGAGCGGCGCGGCAAGGACGCGTCGATCCGGTACCTCCGGGGGCGCTCCGCGGAGGCGGCGATGGTCACCCCGACCTCGATCGAGCTCGACGGCGACGAGTTCGGGCTCGCTGTGCGGATGCTGTGCCGCATCGAGCAGGGCGGCCTGGAGATCGTGCTCCCCGCCGGCCACGACGTCTCCCGCTTCTGACCCTCGCTATCCGGGGTCTACGAGACGGGGACCTGGGCGTCGAGGCCGCCACCCGTGAGCGTCAGCTCGAACGGCTCGTCGTCATCGACCTCACTCGGCAGCGTGATGACGGTGACACGCGGCGCCATGTCGGCCGTGCACACCCCGGTGATCTCGGCGAACGTGACGGTCGCTCCGCCTTCCGTCTGCTCGACGTCGTGCACCTGGGGTCGGCACGACGACGACCCGTAGGTGAGCAGGGCGATCCCCTGGTCGTCGAACCAGCCGGCCGAAGGCTCCTCGCCGAAGGACGGGCCGGGGTCGGCAGGATCCGCAAGCCCGTCGAGGTCCGCGGTGCCGGTCAGCTCGCCGTGGTGGACGATCAGCGCCACCTCCTGCGAGGCATCGACGCCCTGTGGGAGTGCTGCGAAGGCCGCGCGCGGGGTGAGGTCATCCGTGCACGCCTCCTCCATCCCATCGATCAGCGTGACGGTGACCGTCTGACCATCGGATGCGACATCGTCGACCCTCGGCACGCAGCTCGACGAACCCCAGGTCACCACAGCGAACGCACGGCCGTCGTCCAGCCAGGCCGCCTCGACATCCATGGAGTCGTGGCCCCCGGCATCCGCACCGACCGTGCTGGTGGGCGCGGGGGTGGCGCCCGGTCCGGACGCGCACCCGGCGAGCAGCGCCGCGGCGGCGAGCGCGAGCGCGGACGGCAGAAGACGAAGTCGCAAGAGCCCCATGTCCTGATGGTGTCACGGGGGCGCGGATCGTCTCAAAGACGCCGTGCTACTGCAGTGCCGAGGTGAGCCGGGCGAGGTTGTCGAGCACGGTGGATCGCAGCGGCTGCTGCATCCACTCGTCGAGGGTGAGTTCGCGGCTGCGCGAGCGATACGCGTCCTCGACGAGCCGCATCTGATGCACGAACTCCTCACCGCGCACCAGCATGGAGATCTCCATGTTCAGACCGAACGAGCGCATGTCCATGTTGCTCGAGCCGATCACGGCGATCTCGGTGTCGATCGTGACGCTCTTGGTGTGCAGGATGTAGGGCTTCGGGTACATCCAGATGCGCACCCCGGCGCGCAGCAGCGCTTCGTAGTAGCTGCGCTGCGCGTGGTAGACGATCGCCTGGTCACCCTCCTCCGACACGAACAGTTCCACCTGAACACCGCGGTCGACGGCGGAGGTGACGGCGAGCAGCAGTGCCTCATCAGGCACGAAGTACGGGCTGACGATCATGATCTGCCGGCGTGCCGCGTAGAGCAGGCTGAGGAACAGGCGCAGGTTGTTCTCCGCCTCGAAGCCGGGGCCCGATGGGACGATCTGGCAATCCAGGTCGCCGCTGCCGGACTCCACCCTGGTGATGTCGATGCCCTGAGGAACCCGGTCGGTCTCGGCGTAGTAGTCGCTGAGGAACACGGCGTTGACGCTCGCCACGACGGGCCCGTCTACGCGGACCATCAGGTCGACCCAGTGCAGTCCGCGCCGGATGTTCTTCGGCAGGTTGTACGAGGAGTCGGTGATGTTCTGCGACCCGAGGAATCCGACCTTGCCGTCGACGACGAGTAGCTTGCGGTGGTTGCGCAGGTCGGGGCGCTGGATGCGGCCGCGCAGCGGCTGGACCGGGAGCATGAGATGCCAGTCGGCGCCCATCCGCTCCAGCCTGCGCACGGTCTGCCGGTACTTCGGCTTCCATCGGTTGGCCCAGTAGTCCAGCAGCACCCGCACCGGCACCCCGCGGGCGGCGGTCTCTTCGAGCGCGTTGAAGAAGTCGTCGGTCGTCGCGTCGGCCTGCATGATGTAGAACTCGACGTGGACGTACTCGCGTGCCTCGCGGATCGCGGCCGCCATCTGCGCCAGCGACTGCTCGTAGTCGGCGATGAGATCAGCGCCGTTGTCACCGGCGAGCGGCAGGGCCCCCATGCTCTGGTTCATGGCCACGAGCGGCGGGAACCAGTCGGGCGCGTGTGGCCGCAGCGTGCCGAAATGCAGATGGCTGGCGGTGTCGGCGATGTATTCGTTGATGCGCGTCTGCTTGCGCCGTCGCGCACGCGGAAGACGCGGGTTGCCGATGAGCAGGAACAGCAGCACCCCGACGACGGGTATGAAGAAGATCGCCAGCAGCCAGGCCATCGCCGACGTCGGACGTCGGTTGCGTGGGATCGTGATGACGGCGACGATGCGGACGGCGAGGTCGATGACGACGTAACCCGCGATGACCCACCACGGCAGGCCGGAGAAGTCGAACACCCGCCACGCCCCTTCTCGCCCGCGCCGAACAGCGTCTGAGCTTCAGCGTAGCCGCAGGTGGCGACAGTCAGGACGGACGGGGCGGCAGACCGCGCGCAGCGCGCTCCTCGGCCTCGATCCGCGCGTGCGCCTTCCGCTCGGTGCGGTCGGAGCGCACGATGCCGCGAAGGATGAAGAAGAACAGCGTCGCGACCACCGCTGTCGGCAGAATCGACCACAGCGCCGCGACCCAGAAGCTCTCCACCCCTCCATGCTACGCGTTCGGCCTGCGGGCGGGCCGAGCCGCCGGCGACGGCGCCCCGCCGGCGGAGCCATTCGTCCTGCACAATCGGGATGCCGGGCAGATCCCTGCACATCGCGCCTTCTGTCGCGCGTCGCGCGGGGCGGATCCGCCACACTCCCGGCATGAACACCATCATCAGAGCAGCTGATTCCGCCGAGCTCATCGGCCTCGTCCCCGCGCTGGCGGGCTTCACCCCGCGCCAGAGCCTGGTCATGCTGCCGTTCCACGGCAAGCGGACCCACGGCGCGATGCGCATCGACCTTCCCGATGACGCGGTCGACCCCGACGACTACGCTCACGGCGCGCTGCGTCTGCTCGCGCAGGTGACCGGGATCGACGCGGTCGCGCTGGTCGTCTACACCGACGAGGCGCCGCAGCGCGTCCCCGACGGCATCCTGCTGCCCCGCCTCGGCCTGGTCGAGGCGGTGCTCGACGCCTGCGCCGACCTGGGCCTGCGCACCGTCGAGGCGCTGTGCGTCACCCCGGCCGGCTGGGGCGACTACCTCGAGGAGGAACCCGAGGTCGCGCCGCTGTCCGGCATCCCGTCCACCCCCGAGCTACCCGGTGTCGGCGACGTCAGCGGCGACCAGTCCGCCGGCGCGCAGCTGCCGCCGGGCGATCTCGCCGACCGTGAGCGGGTGGGACGCGCCTTGCACGATCTCGAGGCGGTGCTGGAACGCCACCGTCGGGGAGCCTCCGCGCCCGCGCACGGCGAGAACCCGCTCGCCCTCACCGCGGCCGCGCTCGTGCTCGACGACCTGCCGCTCTTCGCCGAAGCGCTGCTCGAGACGCCCGGTGACGACGACCCGTTCTCCTGCGCCGCCCTGCTGTGGTGCCTGAACCGCCCCACGCTGCGCGACGCGATCCTCGTGCAGTGGGCGACCGACCTCGCTTTCGGATGCCGAGCCCTCGACGCGCAGCTCGCCCTCGGCGACGACGGCGGCGCGATTCCGGATGCCATCGGCGAGGTGTTCCTCGGCCGCGGTCCGCGCCCCGACCGCGACCGGCTCGGCTGCGCCCTGCAGGTCGCCCGGCATGCGGCATCCCGTGCACCCCGCGCCGCGAAGCCGGGGGCGCTCACCGCGGCGGCGTGGCTGTCGTGGGCGCTGGGTCGCTCGACACACGCCGGCGAGTACGTCGAACAGGCGCTCGCCATCGA
>JAPSIX010000300.1 GCA_031178475.1 Microbacterium sp.
ATGTCGACGTTGGTCTTCAGCTTCTTCAGCGCGTCCTTGTGCTCGACGCCGAAGCGCTGCTCCTCGTCGACGATGAGCAGCCCGAGATCCTTGAACCGCACCCGCTCGGTGAGGATGCGGTGCGTGCCGATCACCATGTCGATCGAGCCGTCGGCGAGACCCTGCACAACCTGGCGGGCCTCCTTGTCGCTCTGGAACCGCGACAGGGCTCGCACCTTGACCGGGAATCCGGCGAAGCGCTCGGTGAACGTCTCCAGGTGCTGCTTGACCAGCAGCGTGGTCGGCACGAGCATGGCGACCTGCTTGCTGTCCTGGATCGCTTTGAAGGCCGCGCGCACGGCGACCTCGGTCTTGCCGAAGCCGACGTCGCCCGACAGCAGCCGGTCCATCGGGACGGGCCGCTCCATGTCGGCCTTGATCTCGTCGATGGTCTGCAGCTGGTCGGGGGTCTCCGCGAACGGGAAGGCCTCCTCGAGTTCGCGCTGCCAGGGGGTGTCGGGTCCGAACGCGTGCCCCTTCGCGCTCATCCGCGCCGAGTACAGCTTCACCAGCTCGACCGCGATGTCGCGGACGGCCTTGCGGGCCCTGCCCTTGGCCGCGGCCCAGTCGCTGCCGCCCATCTTCGACAGATTGGGCGCTTCGCCGCCGACGTACTTCGAGAGCAGGTCAAGCTGGTCGGTGGGCACGAACAGCTTGTCGCCGGGATATCCGCGCTTGGACGGCGCGTACTCGAGCACGAGGTACTCGCGCGTGGACTTCGTCGCGTGACGTCCGCCGCTGGACACCTCGCGCTTGGTGAGCTCGACGAACCGGCCGATGCCGTGCGTGGTGTGCACGACGTAGTCGCCCGGCTTCAGCTGCATCGGGTCCACGACATTCCGCCGCCGCGACGCGAGCTTCTTCACGACCCGCTGGTCGCCGCCGATCGTGCGGCCGTAGAACTCGTTGTCGGTGAGCACGGCGAGCCGGGCATCGGGGATCTGGAATCCGGCCTCCACCGAGCCCATGACGAGCGTGGCGACGCCGGCGTCGGGCTCGTCGCGCAGGTCATCGACCATCCGCGCGGCGACGCCCCGGTCGCTGAGCACGTCCCTGGCCCGTTCCACCAGGCCGTGCCCGGAGGCGATGACGACGACGCGCCACCCGTCGCGGAGTTTGCCGTCGACGAAGCTGATCGCCCCGTCGACGTTGCCGTGGAAGGACGGGATGACGGACGCGTCGAGGTTCGCGGCATCCTCGTCGTCAGTCGCGAACGGGCTGACCCGCCACCACACGCCGCCGCGGTCGCGCACGATCTCGCGCAGCCGGGCGAGGGAGATGAAGTCGCCTGCCCCCAGGCCTGTGCTGAGCTCCGTCGAAGTATCGATGGGCGCGGATGCACCCGAGGTTGCAGCGCTCCACGCGGCCTCGAGGAACTCGCGATTCGTCTCGCCGAGGTTCTGAGCACGACCGCTCGCGCGCTCCGGGTCGACGATGGCCGTGGCAGAGCCTTCCGGCAGGTACTCGGCGAGGGTGACGAGCGGACCGGCGACGGCGGGCAGCAGCGATTCCATACCCTCGACGGGGATGCCCTCGGCCATCTTCTCCAGCATCCCGGCGATCGCGGGGAAGCCCGCCACCAGCGACGCGGCGCGCTCGCGCACCTCGGGGGTGAGCAGAAGTTCGCGGCTGGCGGGCAGCTCGACCGCCTCAATGTCGCCCGGCAGCGAGCGCTGGTCGGCCACCGAGAACGCGCGGATCTGATCGATCTCGTCGCCGAAGAACTCCACCCGCACCGGGTGATCGGCGGTGGGCGGGAACACGTCGAGGATGCC
>JAPSIX010000301.1 GCA_031178475.1 Microbacterium sp.
ACGCCCGCAGCATCCTGGCCGGCGCCATCACGCCCGACAGCTTCACGCTCGACAACTACATCACCGTGTTCAGCAGTTCGGCGGCCCTGCGGCCGTTCATCGTCAGCGTCGTGTACAGCGCGCTCGCCTCGGTGATCGTCGTGGTCGGGTTGCTGTTCGTCGCGCGGATGCTGCAGAAGCACCGCAACGGGCTCACTTCGGCGATCGAGTATGTGCTGCACATCCCGTGGATCCTGCCGATCGTGCTGATCGCTCTGGCGCTGGTGATGGCGTTCGACCGGCCGCAGTGGATCGTCGGGAACATGGTGCTGACCGGCACGCCGATCCTGCTGCTCGTTGCGTACATCTGCGTGAAGATCCCGTTCACGCTGCGTCTGCTGAAGGCGGCGTTCTCGTCGGTGCCCGATTCGCTGGAGGACGCCTCGCGCATCCTCGGCGCGCGGTCGCTGACGACGTTCCGGCGGGTGCTGATCCCGCTGGTGCTGCCGACCGCGGCGGCGATCACGGCGCTGAACTTCAACAGCCTGCTCGACGACTACGACGCGGCGATCTTCCTGTATCACCCGCTGTACCAGCCGCTGGGTGTGGCGATTCAGGAGAGCACGCGCGGCGAGAACAACCTCGACGCGATGCCGATCACGTTCGTGTACACCGTGCTGCTCATGATCATCATGGGTGTCACCATGTATCTCGTGTATGGACGTGGTTCGCGCGCTGGGGCGCCCCGCCGCCGGTCGCGCTCTCGTATCCGGGGGTCGCGCTCCGCATGAGTGCCGATTCGCCGCTGAACGTCACGATCAACGACGTCGCGTCCGCGGCGGGCGTGTCGCGGGCGACCGCGACGCGCGCGCTGAAGGGCGAGGGAAGGATCGCCGACGAGACGCGAAAGCGCATCCTCGAGACCGCCGAGCGGCTGGGGTACGTGCCGAACACGAACGCCGCCGAGCTCGCGGCCGGCCGCACCGGCACCGTCGGGTTGATGCTGCGCGACGCGAGCAACCCCGCGTACGGCCGGCTGTTCTCGAGCCTGCAGGATGAGGCGCATCGCCGTGGCTTGGACCTCGTGACCGTGACGGTCGGTGCTGACCAGCAGGGCGCGAAGCAGGTCGACGCGCTGCGCCGACTGCTCGGCATGCGGGTGGCGGGGCTGATCGTCGCCACGGGCGGCGTGAACACCGACCAGCTCGAGCCGTTCGCCGAACAGGTGCCGATCGTGCGCGCCGGGCGGATGGAGACCGGCGGGCGCATCCACGCCGTGTACTACGACGAGCAGACGCACGGGCGGATGCTGGCTGCGCACGTTCTTGAGCTCGGTCACCGCCGGGTCGCCGTGCTGGCGGGTGGAGCGGACGTGTCGTTCACCGAGCAGCTGCGCGCGACGGCTATGCGCGGCACGCTGGCGGATGCCGGAGCCGAGGTCACCATGATCGCCGCCGGGGCGCCACCTGAGGACGGCGTGTCTGACGCACTCGAGGCGGTGCGCGCCGGCGCGACGGCCGTGATGTGCGCGTCGGATCCCCGCCAGCTCGCGGTGCTGCGGGCGGCTCGGGATGCCGGCATCGCTGTGCCGGGTTCGCTCAGCGTGACCGGATGCGACGGTCTGCTGCCCGGCGGTGATCTGCTCGGGCTGACGACCGTGCGCATCCCGGTGGAGCAGGTCGCGGCCGCCGCCGTCGAGGCGATGCAGAGCCTGCTCGCCGGAGGCGCGGAGTCGCAGCCGGTACGCCGCGGCTTCGCCGGTGAGCTGGTGACCGGTTCGACCGCCGGGCCGCCGGGGCGTTGAGCCGGTGCGATGCGGAGGC
>JAPSIX010000302.1 GCA_031178475.1 Microbacterium sp.
CGCAGCACGTCGGGCGAGTCGCTGGGCAGCCAGGTCAGCTCCTCGGCGCCCTGCAGCTCGCGGCGCAGCCGCAGCGCCCGCCGGTACAGGTTCAGCGGCGACGCGGGGTCGGCATCCTCGACCTCGACCGAGAGACGGGCGAACCACTCCGGCTGCGGCAGGTGCGCGCCGTCGTCGCCGAACCCGAAGGAGGCGCCGGATGCCGTCCAGGGCAGCGGCACACGGCATCCGTCCCGCCCGATCTCGGCCCCCTCGGTGCGGAAGAAGGTGGGGTCCTGCCGGGCGGATGCCGGAATGTCGGCCACCTCGTGCAACCCGAGCTCCTCGCCCTGGTACAGGTATGTGGACCCGGGCAGCCCGAGGATGAACAGGGTGCCGGCGAGCGCACGGCGCAGGCCGCGATCGCGTTCGAGCTGGGGTTCGACGCCGCCGGAGAGCAGCCACGACGAGCCGTGCTTCTCGTCGAGTTGCCGGCCGTCGGAACGACGGGGCGCGGGCAGACCGTACCGGGTGGCGTGCCGCACGACGTCGTGGTTCGACAGCACCCACGTGCTCGACGAACCGGACTGCGCGGCCAGCGCCAGGTTGTCCGAGACGATCCGGCGGAACTGGTCGGGGTCGAAGTCGGCCTCGAGCAGGTCGAAGTTGAACGCCTGCCCGAGGCTGTCGGGGCTGGCGTACAGGTGGATCCGCGAGGGGTGCACCCACGCCTCGGCCACCGCGGTGCGCGGCGGGTCGTACGAATCGAACACCTCCCGCCACTCGGCATAGATCTCGTGCACGTCGTTGCGGTCGATGAGCGGATGGTTGCCGTCGACCGGGATGATCGCCAGCTCATCCTTGCTGGGCAGCGGCTCGGTGAGGTCCTTGCTGAGCATGTGCGCCACGTCGATGCGGAACCCGTCGACTCCCCGGTCGGACCAGAACCGCAGCGTCCTGACGAAATCGTCGCGCACCTCGCGCAGATCCCAGTTCAGGTCGGGCTGCTCGCGCGCGAACGTGTGCAGGTACCACTGGCCGTCCTCGACCCGCTCCCAGGCGGAACCGCCGAATACAGACACCCAGTCGGTGGGCGGCAGCGAGCCGTCCTCCCCGTCGCCGTCGCGGAAGATGTACCGCTCGCGGGCGGCGGAGCCGGGGCCGGCGGCGAGCGCCTCCTGGAACCAGGCGTGCTGGTCGGACGTGTGGTTGGGGACGATGTCGACGACGACCTTGATGTCGCGGGCGTGCAGCGCCTTCACCAGCGCGTCGAAGTCGTCGAGCGTGCCCAGCCGGGGGTCGACATCCCGGTAGTCGGCGACGTCGTAGCCGCCGTCGGCGAGTTCCGACGGGTAGAACGGGCTCAGCCACACCGCGTCGATGCCGAGCGAGGCGAGGTAGTCGACGCGGGACAGGATGCCGGGCAGGTCACCCAGCCCGTCGGCGTTGGCGTCGGCGAAGCTGCGCGGATAGATCTGGTAGACGACCGCCTGCCGCCACCACGGCTGCGAAACGAGGGATGCGTCGGTGTTCTCGGGCATGAGAGACCTCCTCCTTCAGTCGACGAGCAGCGCGGGCTCCTCCAGCACGGCGGCGACGTCGGCGATGAATCGGCTCATCTCGTCGCCGTCGATCACGCGGTGGTCGAACGATCCGGCGACGGTGGTCACCCAGCGTGGGCGCACCTCGCCGTCGACGACCCACGGCTTCTGGCTGATGGTGCCCATCGCCACGATGCCGGCCTCGCCCGGGTTGATGATCGGCGTTCCGGCGTCCATCCCGAACACGCCGATGTTGGTGATCG
>JAPSIX010000088.1 GCA_031178475.1 Microbacterium sp.
ACGTCGACGCGTTCTTCGCGCTGTCGTTCGCGTCGACGTTCTCGTCCGGCGCGATCATCGCCTTCCTCCTGGTGGGGCCGCTCGTCGACGTGAAGATGCTCGCGCTGCTGCGCACGACGTTCACCGGTCGCGTGCTCGCCGGCATCGTCGGGGTCGTGATCCTCGCCGCCTGCGCGATCGGTTTGGGGGTGAACGTCTTTGGCTGAGCGGATGCCGGATGCGCGTGCGAGCGCCCTCGCCTCCCGCTGGCTGGGTGTGGGCCTTGCGACCGTCGTCGCCGTCGTGACCCTGACGCTCGCGGTGACAGGGCGGCTGACCCTGTACATCAGCCCCGAGACGGTGTGGTTCGCCGCGGCCGCCGCCGTGATCACCCTCGCCATCGCGGTGTGGTCGTGCGCCCTGCCGCTCGGCGCGGAGGAGGACCACGGCCACGATCATGCGCCCCAGCCGGCCGATGCTGTCGCATCCCGCCGCCGCGCCCTCGCGAAGGCCGCGACGGTGTCGGGCGGCGTGATCGCCTCGGGTGTGGTGCTCGCTGCGCTCATCCTGCCGCCGTCGTCTCTGTCTGCCCAGCTGGCGATGTCTCGCGCGGGAGAGACCGCCGCGCTGTTCGCGGGTGCCGACGACGTCTCGCTCGGGGTCGCCGACACCACGACCTTCGGGATCGGGGAGTGGTCGAGCGTCTTCGCCACGGCCACCCGGCCGGAGAGCTACGACGGCGCGCCCGTCACGCTGACCGGCTTCGTCACGCCCTCCCAAGCGGATGCCGGACAGCTGAACCTCACACGCATGGTGATCACCCACTGCGTGATCGACGCGCAGCCGGCATCCGTTCCGATCGCCGCCTCCGGCGACACTGCCGGCTACCCGACCGGGCAGTGGATCGAGGTGTCGGGCACTGTGCGCGTCGACGACGAGGGCGGCCTGCGCATCGAACCGACGTCGGTGAAGAAGATCGCCGAGCCCAGGGACCCGTATGAGCACTGACGGATCCGGTCAGGCGCCGCTCACCCGCGCCCAGCTGCGCGCACTGCGCGCCTCTGAGCAGCCCGAGACCGCCGTGGAGCCCGACCTCGCGCCGGTCAGCGCCGCGGACGTCGAGGTCTCCGTCGCCGAGGCGGAGGAGGAAAGCGGTCTCGTCCCCGACGACGCGCCGGCCGAACCCGCACCGGCCCCCGTGGAGCCGCCGGCGGAGGACCCGTCGACGGACGGGGAGTTCGCCCAGCCCGAGACGGGTACCGGCCGCCGGCTGCCCGTCGCGCTGATCGCCGTGCTCGGCGTGCTGGCACTGGTCGTCGCCGTGCTCGGCGTCGTCAGCGTCACGCAGGGCCCGCGGCTCAGCGACGTGCAGGCCGATCCGGCGCAGGCGATCGAGAGTTCGGGGAGCCGTGTCATCCTCACCGCCAACCAGCGGCTCGCCGCCATCGACCCGAAGCAGATCACCGTCGACCCGGCCGTGCCGTTCACCGTCGACGCGGCCGGCCGCAACGTCGGCGTCCGCTTCAGCGTGCCCCTCGACGACGCGACGAAGTACACCGTGACCGTCGAAGGCGCTCAGGCCGTCGGCGGCGGCCCGGCATCCGATCTCACCACCTCGTTCACCACGCCCACCTCGCGCATCTTCCTGCTGCAGCGCAGCGAGAACGACGACCGCATCTTCACCACGGATCTCAGCGGAGAAAAGGCCGTCGCCGTGTTCTCGCATCCGCGCATCGACGACTACCGGGTCGTGGGCGACCGCCTGGTCGTCGCCGTCGAGGAGGAAGACGGCTCGCGGCTGCTCGTCATGGACCGCGACGGCGGCGACCAGCGCGATCTCGAGCTGCCCGGTGACGGTTACGTGTCGGCCGTGCAAGTGTCCGATCGCGGCGGCCTCGTCGGATACAGCTACTCCGACCGCGAGCTCACCGAGACATCGGGCCGCGCGAGCGTACTGGTCACACAGCCGCTCGCCGGTGGTGGCGAGCCCCGCGTCGTCGAGGTCAACGGCAAAGAGGCCAGCATCGCCGAGTGGCAGTTCATCCCCGACTCCTCGTCGTTGCTGTTCATCGACTTCGACGGCGCGCTGGCCGTCGAGGATCCCACCAGCGACTCCGGTGTGCAGTCGATGGGACTGGCCGCCAGCATCCTCGGCATCAGCCGCGGCACGTACACGGCGGTCGTGGAGCGCACCGACGCCAGCATTCTCGAACTGAACCTCGCCGACGGCTCGGAGCGACCGCTGCCGGCATCCGAACCGGACTACGGCGACGCCGCGAACATCGAACCGTTCCCCGGCGGCACCCTGCGGCACGTCGTGCAGCGCGATGAGAGCGGGATGCCGACCGGGCAGGCGGTCGTGAAGGTCGACGCGGAGGGCGCCGCGACGCTCATCACCGAGGTCAGCGGCACCGACAGCATCCTGCAGGTGTGCGTCTCGCCGAGTGGACAGTACGCCGCCGTGGCCGTCGCGCCCGATCTCCCCAACAATCCCTACGACGACCTGCTGCTGCCGTTGCCCTCGACGCTGCACACCCGCCTGATCGACCTCACGTCCGATTCGAAGCTGCCGGTGCTCAGCGGCTTCGACATCTCGTGGTGCCGCCTGGCTCCGCAGCCCTGATCCGCACGCCATGCTGCACCCCGCCGAACGCGACGAGCTCGCCGAGTTGCCCCTGCAGGTGGCTCCGCGGCTGCTCGGCGCTCACCTGGAGACCGTGGTGGACGGTCAGTCCGTGCTGTTGCGCCTGACCGAGGTGGAGGCGTACCACGGCAGGGGGACGGGCGACCTCCCCGACCCCGGCTCGCACGCCCGGATGGGCCCGACCGCGCGCAACGCGACGATGTGGGGCGAGCCGGGGCACCTGTATGTGTACCTCAGCCACGGCATCCACTCGTGCGTGAACGTCGTGTGCGGTCCCGACGGCGTCGCCGGAGGGGTGCTGCTGCGTGCCGCCGAGGTGATGGTGGGCACCGAGATCGCCGAGAAGCGCTCCGGTCGCCGCGGCCGCGATCTCGCGCGAGGTCCAGGCCGGCTGGGTCAGGTGAGCGGGCTGCGCTATCCCTTGCACGACGGCATCGATGCGGTCAGCGGGGAGAGCCGGCAGGGCGCCGTGGCGCGCTTGCTGCTGCCCGACGTGCCGCTGGCGGAAGTCGCGTCGGGGCCGCGGGTGGGCGTGGCAGGCGTGGCCGGCACAGCGGCGTTCCCCTGGCGGTTCTGGATCCCCGACGACCGCACGGTGTCGCCGTTCCGGTGGGGCAGGGGAGCTGCAGACGCCTCGCCGAACTGATCGCGCCGCGCGAGAGAGGGGCCACGCGCCCCGAGGCTCCGGCCGACGCGCAGCGGCGGTTGGAGTGGGCGTGGGGATCAGTGGCCCAGCACCGGGATCAGCTGCCCGCGGGCGGGCAGCCGCAGGATTCGCGTAGTCGCAGCTGGGCGCTGAACTCCTGGTACGACGGACCTTCGGTCGGCTCGATGAGCGCCTGCACCGCGGCATCCGCCATGCGCTGCAGTGGCTGCATCGCGGTGGTGAGCCGGGGCCAGACGTAATCGGCGCTGACGGTGCCGTCGAACGACACGATCGCGACGTCGTCAGGCACGCGCACGCCGCGCTCGCCGAAGGCGGTCAGCATGCCGATCGCGATCTGATCCGACGCGGCGAGGACCGCCCGCGGCATCCGACCGCCCTGCACCAGCCGCATGCCTGCCTCATACCCGCCCTGGTAGCTGAACGGGGTGTGCAGCAGCTGCCCGAGGGGCAGCCGGGCGGCAGCCAGCGCCTCGCTCCAGCCCCGCTCGCGCTCGTCGTAGCGGGCGGCGCTGCCGACGAACGCGATGTCGTGATAGCCGTGCCCGATCAGGTGCTCGACCGCCACGCGCGCGCCGGCGCAGAAGTCCACGCCGACGCCGTGCAGCCCCTCAGTCTCGCCGAACTGCCCGATCACGACCGAGGGGATGCGCAGCGATTCGACCAGCCCCTGCTCGCCGGCCGTCAACACGTCGGCGATGATCAGCCCGCCGATCTGCCGCGACACCAGGTCGCGGATCTGCTCCGAGGTCGCCACCTGAGTGCGGTCGGAGTTCACGATCAGCAGCGACCTGCCTCGGTCGGCGCTGGCCTGATCCAGGGCATGGCACAGCTCGGCGAAGAACGGGCTGCGATTGTCGTGCACGAGCAGCCCGAACATGTCGGCCGACCCCATCGACAGGGCGCGCGCCGCCGCGTTGGGCCGGTAGCCGAGTACGCGCACGGCGTCGAGCACGCGCTCCTTGGTGAGCGGAGCGACGCGCTTGGGGCCGTCGTTGAGCACGTAGCTCACAACCGCGGTGCTGACACCCGCGTAGCGCGCCACGTCCGCCCGGGTCACCGAGCGGGACCGGCGTTCATCCGCCATTCGGCGACCCCATGTCCGGCACGGCGAGGCGTTCGCCGCCGCGCCGTGCCGATTCGTGCGCGATCACGCCGGGCAGCGTGAAACGCGCCGCTTGCCAGGCGTTGACCGGCGGCAGGGTGCCTTTGCTCACCGCACGTACGAAATCGTCCACCAGGAAATGATGACTGCCTTCGTGCCCGTTGTGCAATGACCGCAGCTCAGCGGGGATGCGCGAGCGCTCAGCATCGTGGATCGCGGCGTAGCCCGATACGAACGAGTCGCGCAGTGCGGGGGTGACATTCGCGAGGGAGGGATCGTCCGGCGAGACCGAGGCATGGGTGTCGATGAGGTGCGAGATGTCCTCGACGCCCTCCCGGTCCTGCCACACCGTCATCGTCGCCAGCTGCTCGAACGAGCCGTCGGTCCCGAACCAGCGGAACCGCGACTCGCGCAGATGACTGGGGTAGCCCACGCGGCGGAACTCGTTGATGCGCATGGAACCCCCGGCGGCGAGCTCGAACAGGGCGGTCGCGTTCGAGAAGTCGTTGTCGAACCGGCTGACCGAGCGGTCGAAGACGCCATCGCCGCGCTGGTCGACCACGCCGATCGCGGACACGGCGGTCGCGTGCGTGGACCACGCGCCCAGTACCCCGCCGATCGAGTGCGTCGGGTACAGCAGCGGCGGGTAGCTGGCCGTCGTCTTCCAGTCGGCGCCGCCCGAGTACTGGTACGCCTCGTAGAAACCGAGGTCCATGTCGTGAACGTAATCGCCCTCGCCGTAGAACAGCCGGCCGAACGCGCCGTCGGCCACCTTCTGCCTGGCGAACACGGTCGAGGGGTTGTAGTAACTGGTCTCGCCCATCATGTACGTCAGTCCGGTCTCGCGGACGGCGTCGATGATCTCGGCGATCTCGTCGACCGTGATCGCCATCGGCACAGCCGAGTAGACGTGCTTTCCGGCGCGCAGCGCCTTGACCACCAGCGGACCGTGAGTCCAGCGTTGGGTGAAGATGGCCACCGCGTCGATCGTCGGCGACGCGAGCATCTCGTCGAAGGTGCCGAAGACGCCGGCGAGGTGGGCGTCGCGGACCAGCTCATCGGCGCGCGATCGGATCACATCCGTGACGTACACCGCTGAGACGCCGGGATGGTGGTGGAACAGAGTCGCGAACTGGCCTGAGAACTGCCCGGCGCCGACGATCCCCAGAGTGAACGCCATTCGAGCAGTCTTCCATTCGACTTCTACGGGTGTCAACATGGAGAGGGATCCCGGAACCCCGCCCCTCAGTGGGGTTCCGGGACCTTGTCCCCAGTGATCTACGCGGGTAACATATCACGAACGGCTCGGGTTCGCACCAGTAGGATGTTCCGACAGCGACGTCGGAGAAGAGCGAGGTACGCATCATGACGCATTCCAGGACCAGCCTCGCCGTGATGGCCGTCGTTGCGCTCGCCCTCACGGGATGCTCGACGGAGGCTGACGCCGGCGACGACGCGGTCGAAATCGAGATGCAGACGAACTTCGGCGCGACAGATCCGTCGCTCGAGGTGCTGCAGAGGATCACCGACGCCTACCAGGACGAGAACCCGGGCGTGAAGATCGAACTGGTGCCGTCCACTGACACCTACGAGGCTGACATCAAGGTGCGTCTGTCGTCGAACGACAAGCCCGACATCTGGGCCACGCACGGCTGGTCGCTGCTGCGATACAGCGAGTTCCTCGAGCCGCTGGACGATCAGCCGTGGGCGAAGGAGTTCAACGAGGCGCTCGCCCCCGCCATGAAGAACGACGACGACCAGTTCTTCGCGCTGCCCATCGACACGGACGTCGCGGGGATCGTCTACAACCGGACGGTGCTGGAGGATGCCGGCATCGACGTGCAGACCCTGACAGACTGGGACGCTTTCGAGGCGGCGCTCAAGACGCTGATGGATGCCGGAGTAGTGCCGATCTCGTCGTCGGGCAAGGACAGCTGGTTCGCCGGCAACATCACCGACTTCATCGGCTCGGGCGACTTCAGCGAGGAGTCGTACGAAGGCTTCCTGGACGGTACGTTCGACGAGGAGGGCTACACGCGCATTCTCGACCACATCGCGAAGTGGCAGCAGGAGGGCTGGTTCAACCCCGACTACTCATCCGCCACGACTGACGACCTGGGCCGCGCGCTCGCCGAGGGCACCACGGCGTTCGTCTTCGTACAGAACTACCTCGTGGCCACCGCACTCGGCTTCAACCCCGACGCCGATCTCGGCTACATGCCCATCCCGTCCGAGGAGGGCGAACCCTTCCTCGTCGGCGGTGAGGGCCGCGCGTACGGGGTCGCCAAGGACTCGCCCGCCAAGGAGCAGGCGCTGGACTACCTGGCGTATCTCGCCGAGCCGGAGAACCTGTCCGAGCTCGCCAGCGCGGTCGGCAGCATCCCCGGGCTCACCAACGCCGAAAGCGACCTGGGTGTCCTGACCGGGAGTTACGAGGCGTTCGTCGAGCCGGGAGAGATCCCGCTCCAGCCCTACTTCGACCGGGTGTACCTGCCGAACGGCATCTGGGACACCATGGTCACCACTACGGACGGTGTGATCACCGGTCAGATGACTCCGGAGGAAGCGGTCTCGCAGATGAAGTCGGCCTACGACTCGCTGCGATGACGGTCACCGCGACAGGGGTGGCGCGGGACCCGAAGCGGGGGACGGCAGGGGGCGTTCCCCGCTTCGCCGGGCGTGCGCTGAACCTGTTGTATCTGCCCGCGCTCGCTGTGCTCGGCGTTTTCACGCTGTGGCCGCTGCTGAACGGCATCCTGCTCTCGCTGAGTGACTGGAACGGATACAGCGCCGCGCGCTCGTTCGTCGGCGTCGAGAACTACCTGCGCCTGTTCGAGGACCCGAACTTCCGC
>JAPSIX010000303.1 GCA_031178475.1 Microbacterium sp.
CCGGGTACCGTTGGTCGCATGGAGTGGATCGCCGACCCGAGTCCGGGCGCATGGCTGCGCGAAAGGCTCGACGCCGACACGGCGACGATGCACTCCGTCGTCCCGCGCGGGTTCGACGCGTATGTCCGGGTGTTCCACCCGGCGTGGTCGGGGTCGGACGAGACCGTCCCGTGGGCCGAGGTCGCCTCAGCCTTCGGCACGGTGTTCCACCCGCTCGCGCAGTGGAACCGGCTGGTGCGCACTCCCGCCGGCGAGGGCTGGCAGCACCGCGTCGCCCCCGACGGGCGCGAGTTCGACGCGCCACGAGAAGGATGGATGCCGCCCGAACTGCTGGCGGCGATCGCGCAGCACCTCGTCGTGCACACGCAGACGCCGGATGCCGGCTACGCCGCGGTCTGGGAGGGGCACGGCGGCCTGCTCGGGTTCCACGGCGAGCATCCCTCCCGCTCGTTCTTCACGTTCAGTGAGGACGCGCACCACCAGCAGATGCTGCAGCGCAGCATCCACGATCCGTTCGAGAACGCGTTCCGCAAGCCGAGGTGGCAGGAGGGTCTCCTCTCCCGCGAGATCTCCGAGGGACCGCGCCTTCAGCTTCTCGGTCGCGATCACGTGCTGTTCTCCGCAGCGCCCTCTGCTTTCGTCGACTCGAACTGGGTGCTCGGGGCACCGTGGCGTGACCTGCCCGCTGAAAAGCATGGTTTCTCGCCGTCGGCAGAGCATCCCAGCATCCTGTGGCCGGAAGATCACGCCTGGGTGCTGGTGAGCGAGATCGACTTCGACTCCACCGTCATCGCGGGGCCGTCCGCGCTCACGCAGGCGATCTGCGCCGACGACCGCATCGAGGCGCTCCTGATCCCCGCGGGTGCCGACCTGAGCTGGGATGCCGACGAGGTGAACCGATGACGTCACCGCCCCCGCCGCCGCGGAGCTATCCGTTCGACGCGCGACCGCTCACCGCCCCCGTCGACCCGACCGCGGTGAAGGAGTTCGTGCGCGAGATGCGCGCCCGGCATCCCACTCCGGCCGGCACGATCTTCGCCTGGGTGTTCATCGGCGTCGTCTGTGCTGCTGTCTTCACCCCCGCGTTGGGCATCGCGTTCCTCGCGCTCGGCCGGCACTTCGCGGGCGGCGGCCATCACCTGCCGCTGACCACGATCCTGATGATCCTCGCGGTGTTCGTGGTCGTCTTGGTCATCGTCGTGGCCGGGATGGTGTCGTCGCGTCACAAGCGTGAGCATCGGTACCGCATCGCGCGCTTCGCCGAGGCGAACAACATGACCTACGAGGACCGGGCGCTCGCGCCAGAGCTGCCCGGCATGATCTTCCAGCACGGGTCGGGCCGGATGTCCACATCGCTGGTGCGCGGGTTCCACCCGCGGTTCGTCGAGTTCGGCAACTATCAGTACACGGTCAAGCACGGCAAGAGCTCCACGACCTATCGCTGGGGATACGTCGCCGTGCGCCTCGATGTCCCGCTGCCGAACATCGTGCTGGACGCCGTCGGCAACAACTCGCTCGGCAGCAACCTGCCGAGCTCGTTCTCGAAGGACCAGCGACTCTCGCTCGAGGGAGACTTCGATGAGTACTTTCACCTGTACTGCCCTCGCGGTTACGAGCAGGACGCGCTGTACCTGTTCACCCCCGACATCATGGCGCGCTTCATCGATCACGCCGCAGAACTCGACGTCGAGATCATCGACGACTGGATGTTCCTGTACATGCAGCGGCCGGTGTCGACGATCGACCCCGAGAC
>JAPSIX010000304.1 GCA_031178475.1 Microbacterium sp.
CGCCACCTCGGCGGCGTTCAGCGCCAGCTCGTCGCCGCGGTCGCGCGCGAGGAAGAACCAGGTGCGATACCGCACCGGAGCCTCGGCCGGCGGCGTCCAGCACGACAGCACTCTGAGGTCATCGATGCTGATGCCCGCCTCCTCGGCGGTCTCGCGTGCGGCGGCGCGACGGGCGGCTTCCGTCTCCGATCCCCCGCCTCCGGCATCCGCGGGTTCCACCCCGCCGCCCGGAAACACCCACGCCCCGGCGAACGACCCGGTCTCCACCCGGCGCAGCAGCAGCGTCTCCAGCCCCGCCGCGCCGTCGCGCAGCACCACGGCGGTACCGGCGACGCGCATCGTGGCATCCATGGTGCACACTCTAACCGCGCTCAGACCGCCACTCGGCGGTCGGCGCGGACGGCGACGAAGGCGATCCCGAGACCTAGCAGCGCCAGCACGGCGCCGACCCATTCCGGTGCGGTGTAGCCGAGTCCGAGCGAGATGACCGCGCCGCCGAGGAACGCGCCGAGGCTGTTGCCGATGTTCAGCGCGGAATGGTTCAGAGCCGCCGCGATCGACTGGTTGTCGCCGGCGACGTCCATCAGCCGGGTCTGGATCGCCGGGCTGAGCACGGCCGATACGGCACCCACGAGCATGGCGAGCGCGATGAGCAGCACGATGGAGGACGACAGCACGGCCAGCAGCAGGAGCACCACCGCGAGCGCGCCGAGTCCGAACAGCAGCGTGCGCTGCAGGTCGCGATCGGCGAGGATGCCCCCGCCGAGGTTGCCGACCGTCATGCCGACGCCCACCAGCACGAGCGTGAGCGGCACGGCCCATTCGGGCGCACCGGCGACCTCGGTGACCAACGGGGCGATGTAGCTGTACACGGCGAAGAAACCGCCGAAGCCGATCGCGCCGATGCCGAGGGTCATCCACACCTGCGGTTCGCGGAAGACGCCGAGCTCCGACCTCAGGGTGCGGCCCGGGTCGCCGGCGTGCGCGGGCACGAACAGCCCGATGCACACCACGGCGAGCGCGAACACGGCGGTGACGACGACGAAGGCCGCGCGCCATCCCCACTGCTGTCCGAGGAACGTCCCCGCGGGGACTCCGACGATGTTGGCGACGGTGAGCCCGGTCAGGATGAACGCGACACCCTGCGCGCGCCGGCCCGGGCCCAGCACGTCAGCAGCCACGAGCGCGCCGATGCCGAAATACGCCCCGTGCGGCAGCCCGGCGAGCAGCCGTGCGACGGCGACCTGCTCGAAGGTCGGCAGAACGACGGCCAGCGCGTTGAACAGGGTGAGGGCGATGGCGAGCGCGATCATCACCCGGTGACGGGGGAAGCGCGCCACCGCGCCGGCGATCGTGGGTGCGCCGACGACGACGCCGAGAGCGTACATCGAGACGAGGATGCCGGCCTGGCCGATCGCCTGCTCCTGGCTGCGGGCCCACACCTGCGGCAGAAGGTCGCGTGCGATGTCGGGCAGCAGGCCCAGGACGACGAACTCGGTCATGCCGATGCCGAAGCTGCCGATGGCGAGGGAGAGGAGCGTCCACATCGCCGCACCCCTCGAAGGATTCGAGGGAGTCACCCGGAGAGTCTAACGGGGCGTCACTCCTGGTCGTCGCCGATGGCGCGTTCCAGCCGTTCGATCTTGGCGTCCAGCTCGCCGGAGTACCCCGGTCGGATGTCGGCTTTGAGTACGAGCGAGACGCGTGAGCCGAACGGCAGCACCGCCTCGGTGGCGCG
>JAPSIX010000305.1 GCA_031178475.1 Microbacterium sp.
GCCCACGACTCCTGGAGGAGTTCCGCCTCGCCTTCGACGATCGTGCCGTAGATGGTCACGGTGGCGTCATCGCCTCCGCCGCCACCCCCTCCGTTCTCCGGTGCCCCGGGGGCCCCACATCCTGCGAGCGCGATACCTGCGCCCCCCAGCAGGGCGAGCGGCGCCAGCCGCCTGGAACGCTGTGACAGAGCCATGTGATTCTCCTCTTCGGTGGATCATCTGCCCCCGCGGGCCCGTGAACGCGCGGCCGTTGGGGAACCGATTCCAGCACAACCTACTGGGCGAAGCACCCGCGGCACAATGCCCCGCACCGACAATCGCGGAACTGTTGCCCATACGTGATCCTTCACGTGGGAGCGCTCCCACGTAATGCGAAGTGGAACCGGTTCCCTACGAGCGGTTTTCTCGCTACGCTTTGGCCAGTCCCGTCTCCCGGAGGAAGCATGAGCACGATCGCCGATGTCGCCGCGCGTGCCGGCGTGTCCAAGGCGACGGCGAGCCGGGCGCTCAGCGGTGGCGGGTACGTATCCGCCGCGACGCGGGAACGCGTGCAGGCCGCGGCCCGTGAACTCGCCTATGTCGCGCACTCCTCCGCCACCAGCCTCGCGACAGGACGCACCCTCTCGGTCGGCGTGATCGTGCCCAACCTGGGACGCTGGTTCTTCTCAGAACTGCTCGCCGGCGTGCAGGAGGGCCTCTTCACCGCCGGCTACGACATGGTCCTCTACGGATTGCAGGAGGGCACGGCCGAACGGGAGCGACTGTTCGGGCAGGTGCTCCCCCGCCGTCGTTTCGACGGGATCATCGCCGCCGGCATCCAGCCCAGGGCCGACGAGCGAGAGCGGCTCGGGGCCTTCGACTCTCCCGTGGTCACCGTCGGCGCCGGCGGGGAGGACACCGGCGTCGTGTCGATCGACGACGCGGCGGCGGCGCGTATCGCCACCGAGCATCTCATCGACCTCGGGCACACCGACATCGTCTTCCTGGGCGGGCGAGCGGATGCCGCCATGCGCGCCATCGGCGACGACCGTCGCCTGGATGGATACCGCGCCGCCATGTCGGCAGCGGCGCTCGACTCCGGCATCCGCCACGCCGAAGGCGAGCCCAGCATGACCGGCGGGTATGACGCGGCGGTGCGCGTGCTCGGCGACCGCAAGAACCGCCCCACCGCCTTCGTCGCGGTCTGTGATGAGGCGGCGATAGGCGGCATCATCGCTGCGCGTCGGCTGGGGATCTCGGTGCCGGCCGAACTCAGCGTGGTCGGCATCGACGACCACGAGCACGCCGAGATGTTCGCGCTGACCACGGTGCGCCAGCTCCCTCGGCAGCAGGGGCTGAAGGCTGTCGAACTTCTGCGCCTGCGGATGACGGAGCCGGAGCGCGCACCCGATCACGTCGTGATGCCGTCCGAGCTGGTGGTTCGCTCCTCGACGACAGCGCCGCGGTAGAACGCACGAATGCCCCGGGCGGACCCGGGGCATTCATAGGATGTCGACGCCGCGTCAACGCTGCTGGCGCAGCATTGACCCGGCCCGACTCACTTGAGGGTGACGGTGGCGCCAGCCTCTTCCAGAGCGGCCTTGGCCTTCTCGGCGGTCTCCTTGTTGGCGCCCTCGAGGACGGCCTTCGGAGCGCCGTCGACGACAGCCTTGGCCTCGCCGAGGCCCAGCGAGGTGAGCTCGCGGACGGTCTTGATGACCTGGATCTTCTTGTCGCCGGCAGCCTCGAGGATGA
>JAPSIX010000089.1 GCA_031178475.1 Microbacterium sp.
CGTGCCCGCGGGTGCGACGTGGCGTAGATGTCGCGCAGTGCGTCGACCGACAGATGCGTGTAGATCTGCGTGGTCGCCACCGATGCATGCCCGAGCAGCTCCTGCACCACTCGAACATCGGCACCGCCCTGCAGCAGGTGCGTCGCGAAGGAGTGCCGCAGGGTGTGCGGCGAGACGTCGGCGGTGATCTGCGCCCGCTCGGCCGCCGCCCGGATCACCAGCCACGCGCTCTGGCGCGAAAGCGGCGCCCCTCGAGCGCCGAGGAACAGCCGTGAGGTGCCCCTCCCCCTCGCCGCGAGCGCCGGCCGCGCTCGGGTGAGGTAGGCATCCAGCGCTGCCCGGGCGAAGGAGCCGACGGGCACGATGCGCTCCTTGTCGCCCTTGCCTCGCAACCTGACCACGTCGCCGTAGGAGAGATCGTCGACGTCGAGCGACACGGCCTCCGAGACGCGCGCGCCGGTCGCGTAGAGCAGCTCGAGCAGCGCTCGATCGCGGATGCCGGTGGGCTCATCCCCCGTCGGCGCGGCCAGCAGCCGTTCCACCTGGTCGATCGTCAGCGCCTTGGGCAGCCGCTGAGGCGTCTTCGGCGGGCGCAGCCGGGCGCTCGGATCGTCGGACTCGATGCCCTCCCTGGCCAGGAAACGATGCCACCCGCGCACCGACGACTGCAGCCGCGCGAGGCTGGTGGCCGCCGGCGGCGGCTCTGCACCCGAGCGCTCCGCGATGAACTCGCCCACCAGCGCCGCGTTCACCGCACCGGTGTCGTCCACTCCCCGCTCGCTCAGCCACGCGACGTATCCGTCGAGATCACGGCGATACGCGCCGACGGTGTGCGCGCTCAGGCCGCGCTCGATCGTGATGTGCCGGAGGTAGGCGTCCAGCGCCCGGTCGAGGCGCATGCTCAGACCTGCGAGCCCCGCTCGCCGAGCCGGCGTTCGGCGGAGAGCACGCCGAGCGAGAGGATGCCGTTGTGCAGCCGCCCGGACAGCACCGCGTCAACGGCATCCGCCAGCGGCACCCACTCCACCCGGATGTCGGCTTCCTCGTCCACGCGGGCGTGCTCCTCGTCGGCATCCGAGATGCCGGTGGCGAGGAAGATGTGGATCATCTCGTCGTTGCCGCCAGGAGTGGTCCACGACGACAGCAGCGGCTCCCAGTGCGCCGCGACGAGATCGGCCTCCTCCGCCAGCTCCCGCTGGGCGGCGACGAGCGGGTCCTCACCGGGCACGTCGAGCAGGCCGGCCGGCAGCTCCCAGTCGCGGTGGCGGATCGGATGCCGATACTGCTGGATCAGCAGCACGCGCCCCGCGTCGTCGAGGGCGACGATCGCCACCGCGCCGGTGTGCGCGACGTACTGGCGACGGATCTCGCCGTCGCCGTAGCGCACCCGGTCGTCGCGGACGTCCCAGACGGCGCCCTCGAACGCGACATCGCTGGAGAGCACCTCCGCCTCGAAGGGCTCGTCCCTGAGGTCACTCATCGTCTTCGCTGAACAGCTCGCTCGCCCGGTGCCGGTCGATCGCCGCGCCGACCAGACCGCGGAACAGCGGGTGCGGCGAGGTAGGACGCGAGCGCAGCTCGGGGTGCGCCTGCGTGGCGATGTAGAACGGGTGCACGTCGCGCGGCAGCTCGACGTACTCGACGAGGTCGAGATCCGGGTTCAGCCCCGAGAACACCATGCCGGCCTCCGACAGCCGCGCGCGGTAGGCGTTGTTCACCTCGTAGCGGTGGCGGTGCCGCTCGGATGCCACCTCGTCGCCGTACAGCTCGCGCGCCAGCGTTCCCTCTCCGAGGGCCGCCTCGTACAGGCCGAGACGCATGGTGCCGCCGAGGTCGCCGCCGTCGAGGATCTCGATCTGCTCGGCCATCGTCGCGATGACGGGCTCCGACGTCTCGGGATCGAACTCGGTCGATGAGGCGCCGTCGATGCCGGCGACGTGGCGGGCGTACTCGATGACCATGCACTGCAGACCCAGGCACAGCCCGAGAGTGGGGATCCCCTGTTCACGTGCGAAGCGCAGCGCGCCGAGCTTGCCTTCGATGCCGCGGATGCCGAATCCCCCGGGGATGCAGATGCCGTCGAGGTCGCCGAGCGCCTTGGCCGCGCCATCCGGCGTCTCGCACGAGTCCGATGGGATCCAGCGGATGTTGACCTTGGTCTCCTGGGCGAAACCGCCGGCCTTGAGCGCCTCAGTGACCGAGAGGTAGGCGTCGGGCAGGTCGATGTACTTGCCGACCAGGCCGATCGTGACCTCGAGCTTCGGGTTGTGCACGGCGTGCAGCACCTTCTGCCAGCGCGTCCAGTCGACCTCACCGGCGGCGAGACCCAGTCTGCGCACGATGTACGAGTCAAGTTCCTGGTCGTTCAGGGTGGACGGGATGTCGTAGATGCTCGGCAGGTCGACGGTGTTGATGACGCCTTCGACGTCGACATCGCACATCAGGGCGATCTTGTTGCGGTTGCTCTCGCTCACCGGGCGGTCGCTGCGCAGCACCAAGGCGTCTGGCTGGATGCCGAGCTGGCGGAGGGCTGCGACCGAGTGCTGGGTGGGCTTGGTCTTCTGCTCACCCGAGGCGCCCATGAACGGCACCAGCGACACATGAACGAAGAAGACGTTGTCGCGACTCAGCTCGTGGCGCAGCTGACGCGCCGCCTCCAGGAAAGGCTGCGACTCGATGTCACCGACCGTGCCGCCGACCTCGGTGATGATGACGTCGGGACGCGGCTCCTCGGTGGCCTGCAAGCGCATCCGGCGCTTGATCTCGTCGGTGATGTGCGGGATCACCTGCACGGTGTCGCCGAGGTACTCCCCGCGGCGCTCGCGCGCGATCACCTGCGAATAGATCTGGCCGGTTGTGACGTTCGCCGCCTGCGACAGGTTGATGTCGAGGAAGCGCTCGTAGTGCCCGATGTCGAGGTCGGTCTCCGCCCCGTCGTCGGTGACGAACACCTCGCCGTGCTGGAACGGGTTCATGGTGCCCGGATCCACGTTCAGATACGGGTCGAGCTTCTGCATGACCACGCGCAGACCGCGAGCGGTGAGGAGATTGCCGAGGCTTGCGGCGGTGAGCCCCTTGCCGAGCGAGGAGACGACACCACCTGTCACGAAGATGTGCTTCGTCGTGGACTGGGTGTCGTTCGCGTTCCCCGCGGAAGAGTTCATCACGGGCTTCGATCCTATCAGTGTCCGCTCTGTGACGGGTGGGGGATCTGTCAGCCGCGTGGCGCCGCGATGCTCAGGTGCGCGACGTCGACGCTGCCGCCGCGCCCGCGCACCGAGACCCCTTCCCCCGCCGCCCCGGCCGTCAGGTCCGTGAGCACTGACACGCCGTCGTCGGCGAACACCTCGACCGAGCCGATGTCGACCCAGACGGTGAGCTCGAGGCGCGTCCCACCGGCGGTGGGCAGTGACTGGACGCTCCGGAACGCATCAGGGAACCGGGAGTCGGCAGCCGTGCGGTCGTGCGCCAGCACACCGGTCGCCGGATCGTACGACAGGGCGATACCGCCGCGAAGGTCGTCGTCATGCCCGAGGCGCAGCTCGACGCCGGCGGCGTCCCCCAGCTCGACGACGAGCTCCACCCGCGCACACGCCGGGAGTGCGGCGGGCAGCGTCGTCCACTCCTCGGCACGGATGCCGGAGACTCGCGCCGTCTCTGCCACCTCGGGGCCGACCGGTGTCTGGCGCAGCAGCGGCCGGCCGTCCACGAGGGTGAGCTCAAGCCGACGAGCGAGCGTCATGGCGCCGCGCCGGGGCTCATCCTCCCGGTACGGCAGGTCGCCGGCGTAGTCCCAGTTGCTCATCCAGGCGATGAGCGTGCGCTCCTCGTCGGGCAGGCCCGAGAAGGTCACGCCGGCGTAGTCGTCGCGGCCGTGATCGAGCCAGAGCACCTCGTCGCTGGGCTCGGGGATGAACGTCGTGCCGTCGAACGAACCGACGACGTACTGGGTGCCCGAGCCGCCGGCGGGTGCGCCCGCGTTCAGGCTGATCAGCATCACCCAGCGCACGTCGGCAGGGTCGCCGTCCACGGCGAGGGGGAACAGGTCGGGGCATTCCCAGACACCCTCGACCGCTCCGCGGGGACCGTACTCCGACAGGAAGGACCACTGCTTCAGGTCATCGGACCGATACAGCACCACCCGGCGTTCCACAGCCTCGACCGCGACCATCACCCAGTACTCCCCAGCGGATCCTCGGTAGCGGAACACCTTCGGGTCGCGGAAGTCCGCCGACCCCCGGTCCAGCACCGGGTTGCCGGCGTACTTCGTCCAGGTCGACCCGCCGTCGGTGCTGTAGGCCAGCGCCTGCGTCTGCAGATCGGCCGCGGCGGCCGTGTAGATCGCCACAAGCGCCGGCTCCTCGTCGGTTCCGAAGCCGGAGGTGTTGCCCTCGTCGAAGACGGCCGAGCCGGAGAAGATCTGCGCGTGCTCGTCCCAGAGCAGCGCGACCGAATGCTCCTCCCAGAGCACGAGATCGGTGCTCGAGGCGTGCCCCCAGCTCATGTTCCCGTGATCGACGCCCTCGGGGTTGTACTGGAAGAACAGGTGGTAGCGCCCGTCGTGACGCACCAGGCCGTTCGGGTCGTTCAGCCAGTTCCGTCGCGGCGCGAAGTGCGCGTGCGGGAGGCTGCCGAAAGTCTGCACCCTCACTTCCCCGTTCCCGCGGTGAGGCCCTCGCGCAGCGGCTTCTGCCCGAAGAAGAACACCAGCAGGGCGGGGATCATCGAGATGATGACGCCGGCGAGCACGGTCGAGACGCTGCCCGTGCCGAGGTTGCCCTGCAGCGTCACCAGCCCCAGTGGCAGAGTGAAGTTCTGCTCACTGATGGTCATGATGAGTGGGCGGAAGAACTCGTTCCAGTGATAGTTGAACGCGAGGATGCCGACGATGGCAAGTCCCGGCGCCGCCAGCGGCAGGTACACCCCGAAGAACACCCGCCACGGCCCGGCGCCATCGATCTCGGCCGCCTCGGCGAGCTCGGGCGGAAGTCCCATGAAGTACTGCCGCATCAGGAACGTGCCGAAGGCGGTGGGCAGCGCCGGGAGGATCAGGGCGAGCAGGGTGTCTGCCAGGCCCATGCCGCGTACGAGCATGAAGACCGGGACGATCGTCACCTGCATCGGCACCATCATGGTCGCCAGGATGAGGCCGAACAGCAGCTTCTTGCTGCGGAACTCGAACCGGGCGAACACGTAGCCGGCCATGGCGGCGCTGAGCATCTGGCCGACGGCGATGAGGAGGGTCACCAGGGCACTGTTCCAGGTGTACAGCCACACCGGGATGCGGGCGAACACGTCGGCGAAGGCGCCGAATCCGAACTCGACGGCGCCGGTCTCGACGTTCGACGGCGACATCGCCGTGATGAGCGTCCAGACGACGGGCGCGAGCGTGAGGAACACCGCGAGGCCGAGGAATGCGAACTTCGCGAACCTGCCCAGACCCCGCAACGGCGAAGTCCTCTGTACTGCTTCGATGGTCATGACTGTTTCCTCACCCGTAGAAGACGAAGCGCTTGCTGAGCTGGAACTGGATACCCGTCACCAGCATGATCAGGAGGGTCAGCACGACGCCGATCGCCGAGGCGAGACCGAACTCGAGCTGCTGGAAGGCCGATTCGTAGATCACCATGACCGCCGTGCGCGTCTCGTCGCCGGGACCGCCCCGGGTGAGCACGTACGGCTGGTCGAAGATCTGCAGGGCACCGATGATCGCCATCACCGAGGCGACGAGCATCGTGGGACTGATCAGCGGCAGGGTGATCTGCCGGAACTGCCTCCAGCCGGTCGCCCCGTCGATCGAGGACGCCTCGTAGACCTCCTTCGGGATCGCCGCGATTCCACCGATGAACAGCAGGAACGTGAACCCGAAGTTCTGCCAGACGTACACCAGCAGCACGACGATCTTCGCCCCGAAGCCGGTGGTCAGCCAGCCCACCTTCTCACCGCCGAACCAGGCGAGCACCTGGTTCACCAGTCCGAACTCCTGGTTGAACAGGTACGCCATCACCAGTGAGACCGAGGCTGCCGAGAGGATGAGCGGGAAGAACAGCGCGGAACGGAAGAAGGTGCGCAGCCAGTTCGGCATCTTCGACTGCACCAGCACGGCGAGCCCGAGGGCGACGGCGAGCTGCACGAGGACGGCGACGATGACGAAGCCGATCGTGTTCAGGAAAGAAACCCGCACGGTGGGGTCGGCCGCGAGCTCGACGAAGTTGTCCATCCCGACGAACTCGGGTGGGGTGATGATGTCCCAGCGGAAGAACGCGAGCAGGACCGAGGCGATGATCGGGATGAACGTGAACACCCCGAGCCCGATGAGCGTCGGCGCGAGGAACACCCAGATGAGCAGGCGGTTGCCTCGGCGCTTCTCGGCCGGAGGACGAGTGCCCTTCGGCACGACGTTCGCCCGCGTCGTGGCGGCCTCGACAGTGGTCTTGGTGATGGACATCAGCGTCCCTTCAGTGCGAGTTCGAGGTCGCGCTGCATGGTCTCCAAGCCACGCCTGACCCCGTCCGGTCCGTTGGTGATGGCCCCGACGACGTTCTTGATGAGCGCCGACTCGACGGCCGCCTGCTGCGGCGGTGCCGGGATGGGACCCGTGGTGGGAAACTTGTCGAGGGTGTCGTAGAACACGTTCCAGTGCGCCGGACCGACCCCGGCGCTGTACAGTTCGTCGTTCACCGAACGGCGCGCGGCGTTCGTGTCAGGCTTGGGCCGGGCGAAGCGCATCCCCTCAAGCGACGCGCTGTACTTGATCCACTCCCACGCCTCGTCCTTGCGCTGCGAAGTCTCCATGATGGCGTAGCCGTCGACGCCGAACTGATGGCGCTGACTGCGCATCTTCGGGAAGTAGGTGACGTCGTACTCGTCGTTGGTCATACCGGCGTCGTTCAGGCCCTGAACCCAGAACCCGCCGGCCGGGGTCATCCCGACGGCGCCGGTCGAGAACAGTGCGACGAGCTCGTTGCCGCCGCCCTGGGCCGGATTCGCCGCGAGTCCTTCGCTGACCATCCGCTCCAGCAGGCCGAAGCTCTCTATCGTGCGATCGTTGAGCGCGTCGGCGTTCTCCCACAGGAAGCCACCGCCGCGCGGCTTCTCGTTCGGATAGAAGCGGTCCCACAGCCAGTCCCCGCCGGG
>JAPSIX010000306.1 GCA_031178475.1 Microbacterium sp.
GCGGGCGCCGAAGCGGATACTGGAGTAGAAGCGGATGCCGGAACCGGCGCCTTAGCGGCCGAGGCCCGTGTCGCCGCGCGGGTCGGCGCCGCAGTCGCAGCATCCGCCGACGTCACGATCGACGCGCGGTCACGGAAGCCCTCAGCGGTGACCCGGTCGAGATCGACCTGCCTGCGAATGGCGAGCGCCTTCTCGTACAGCGACTGCTCGCCGTAGCTGGTGAGCACCTTCACGATCACGGGCAGCAGTTCGATCATGAAGAACAGCGCGGCGATCAGCCAATGCGCCCAGAAGATCGTCGGCTCCTTCTCACCGAGGCGGTTGAGTCCGGTGATCTGGCTCAGCAGACCGACCGCTCCGGCGTTGCCCTGCGCCACGGCATCCGCCCTGGCGTTGTACGCGGCGAGCGCCCGCTCGTAACTGTCCCGTGCGGCGGGCAGCTGGTCCTGCGCCTGCTGGCGGTTCGTGTCCTCCGACGCCGCGGTGGTCTCCTTGGCGGCGGACTCGGCCGCCGCCAGCTCGGCGTTCGCCGTGCGCAACTGCGCGGCGAGCCCGTCGTAGGTCTGCTGCGCCTGCGCGAGCTGCGCCTTCGCCGCGTCCGAGCTCGATCCCTCGCCGTTCACCCCGGTGCAGCCCGGGACCGTTCCCGCGCCCTCTCCGGTGAGCTCGCACTGGTAGAGCGCACGCGCCGAGTCGATCACCTTCTGCTGCTCGGCCATCTTGGCGGTGAGGTCGTCGACGGTGGCCTGCGCAGCCGAGGTCGTGGCCGAGCCCGACTCGGTTCCGGTGACGATGCCGGTGGCAGCCTGGTTCTCGAGATTCGCGACGCGCTCGCTGGCGGCATCCAACGCCTTCTTCTCGGGACCGCTCTCCAGCGCGTCCTGATCGGACTGCGCCTGGACGATGTTGGTGGATGCCACTTCGCGCGCGATGTCGTTGTGGAACACCTGCAGCACGAGCGGCTCGGCGACGAGGAACCCGATCAGCGCGGCCATCGCGACACGCGGCAGCGCCAGGCCGATCAGCTTGCCGATGCTGCGCGTGGAAGTCATCGTCGAGGTGAGGAACCGGTCGAGGTTGAAGATGATGGCCGCCCACACCAGCGCCAGCGGCACCGCGAACCACACGGCGACCTGCACGCCGGTGGTGAGAGCGAACAGCATCGAGATGGCGGAGACGAGCGCCGTGCCGGCGAGCACGAAGAACATCTGCACGAACCGGGGCGTCTCGGCGGGCACCCGGTCGAGCACATCTCCCTCGGCTCCGCCGAGGATCGCGAGCGTGCGCAGCCGGGACCCCGGGGTGCGCTCGGCCCTCTCGCGCCTTGGACGCGGTGCCCGGCGAGGGCGCCGTGGCCACCCGGCCGCTGGCGCCGGGGCGTCGTCGGATGCCGGAGGCTCGACGGCCTCGGTCGGCGTCGCGTCCGCGCTTTCGTGCTGGGTCGCCGGGGCCTCAGGCGGGGTCGCCGAGGGCGGCCCGGAGGGCTCGAACTGGCGCAGGAACTCGAGGTCGTCGTCGGTGACCGTGCCGTTCGGGCCGTCGGTTTCGAACGAGATCCGCCCCTGGGAATCCATCCGTCCAGGGCGATGCGCGGAGTAGGACATCCTTCGAGAGTAGGAAACACCGCCTGTGGGACTGCCGGATGAAGCCTGCGTGCGCTCTCAGGAAGCGCGGGCGCACCATTGCGCCGAACGCTGCCTGCGCCTATCCGAAGGT
>JAPSIX010000307.1 GCA_031178475.1 Microbacterium sp.
GCCTCACGCGTGTGGGTGCACATCGACCTCGACGTGCTCGATCCCGGCGAGTTCGAGGGCGTGTCCGCACCGGCGCCGTTCGGCCTCACCGCCGAGGTGCTGATCGCCATCATCCGGCGCGTCCGCGAGGGAACTCCTCTGGCCGGCGCGTCGATCTGCGGTTTCGCTCCGCGCAGCCCCGAGCACGCCGTGAACGATCTGGGCACGATCCTGCGCCTGATCGGAGCGCTCGCATGACAGACGATTGGCGGCAGCAGGCCGACCGCGTGCTCTCCCGCGGCCGGCGCTTCGACCGCCTCATCCCGTCGTTCCTGCTCCGCTCGCCGCTGAGCCGGCTCGGATACCTCTGGGGCACGGCCGTCGGGTTCATCTGGGGAGGGCTGTGGAGCACCGGCCCCGTGGAACGGCGCGAGGGACTGTGGATCTTCCGCGGCATGCCGGCGTGGACGTACGCCCGAGGCGGCGTCTGCGTGGGCGGCTGCTACCTGACGGGTGACACGCGCCCGAGCAGGGCCGTCCTGCGTCACGAGGCGGTGCACCGGCGGCAGTGGCTGCGCTACGGCTTCCTCATGCCCGTGCTGTACCTGCTGGCAGGGCGCGATCCGATGCGCAACCGCTTCGAAGTCGAGGCGGGGCTGGAAGACGGCGGCTACGTGCGTCGTCAGCGGGAGAGCAGACCGTAGCGCTCCGGCGCGTAGATGGATGCGGCGTCGACGCCCAGGCGCTCGGTGAGGTGCTCGACGATGTCGGCGGTGCCGAGATAGCCGCCCAGCAGAGTGACCTCGGTGCGCATGCCTGATTCGGCGCACAGCATCTCGTTCGCCCATGCGACGGCGGCGCGCGAGACGGCTTCACCCTGCGCGCAGCGGCGACCTGACCCCGGTGCTCCCGAACGGTGAGCACGAGGCAGCCAGGTGACGGTCATCCGAGGCGGCGCGGACACCATGCTGACGTCGCAGTCCTCGGGCACCTCGATGAACACCCGGCCGACCGCACACAGCGGAAGAGTGGTGAGCGCGGCCTCCAGCTCGACGAGAGAGTGCTCATCTGCCGTGATCAGGTACTGCACCTGCGGACGACGAGAAGCCCGGCGTGCCGCGCGGGCGACGGCGGTGGTCTGGACGGTGCTGCTCATGATGGAATCAGTCTAACACCGAGAGTAGGGTTGCCTAACCTATCTCCTACTCATTGTTCGATGAGAGCTGTGCGCAGCGCGCCCAGCTCGTCATCGCGCAGCCCGGCATCCCGCAGATAGTCGGCGACCGAGCCGAACCGTTCGTCGATGTCGGCCAGCAGCGCTTGCATCACCGGCGCCGGGGAGGCGGTGGCGAGTTCCACGGCGTTGCGGGCATCGGGCATGTGCGTCCGCAGGTACTGCACGATCGCCTGCGTGCGGGCGACCGGCAGCTGCGACGCGGTGAGCGCATAGTCGGCGACGACGGCATCCCGATCCGCTCCCACCGCTGACAGGGCCAGTGCCACGGTGACCCCGGTGCGGTCCTTGCCGACCGTGCAGTGCACGAGGGTCGGTTCTCCGGCCGCGATGATCCGGATGGCGTCGACGAGTCTCGATGCGGCGTCGTCCACGAGGTGCCGGTACATTCCGGCCAGATCCATGTCGGCCGCGAAGAACGATCCCACCGAACCGAGGAACAACGGGATGCGCGTGACCGGCACGCCGCTGAGCGCCGACGGCTCGGCCAGCAC
>JAPSIX010000308.1 GCA_031178475.1 Microbacterium sp.
CGCGACAACCCGCTCGACAGCGGCGAGGTGTGGACCTATCGCGACCCGAACACGGGCGACGTGGCGCTGCTGCTGTTCAGCGACGCGAAGCACAAGCCGGCGAACCTGCCTCCCGGTGTGGGCATCTACTCGCCTGCGTGGCTGAGATCGTTCCTCACCACGCACCGCGACACGATCACGACCGTCTTCCTGGACATCGCCGGGCCGCACCCGATGCAAGCCTCGCCGCGCGAGCTGCTGAAGGCGCTCGACGCCTGAGGGCGCCGCCAAGTTCAGAAGGCCGGGATCTCCTCCTCGCGCCGGCGCGCAGTACTGCGGGAGCGCACGTCGTTCAGCGCGGAGCGGAGAGTCTTCGACCGGTCGTCGACGACCTGTTGGTACCCGAGCCGCGCCGCCTCCTGGCGACGCTGGGCCGACTGGGTGACGGGGCGGATCTCACCCGCCAGGGAGAGCTCACCCACCGCCGCGACGGTGCGCGGCACGGACAGATGACGAATCGAACCGGCGACCGCGATCGCGATCGCGAGGTCTGCGGCCGGCTCGGTGAAGCGCACCCCGCCGACCGTCGACACATACACGTCGAGCTTCGAGGTGGGGATACCCGCTCGCCGTTCGAGGATCGCCAGCACCATCGCCACCCGTGATCCGTCGAGTCCGTGCACGACCCGACGCGGGTTGGGGGCGTGCGATTCGATCGTGAGCGCCTGCACCTCGACCGGCATTGCCCGGCGCCCCTCGAGGGCGATGGCCACGCACGTGCCCGGCTCGGCAGCGCCCTGCGACAGGAAGAGCCCGCTCGGGTCGGGCACCTCGGCGATGCCCGCTCCGGTCATTTCGAAGCAGCCGACCTCGTCGGTCGGGCCGAACCGGTTCTTCAGCGCCCGGATGAACCGCAGCGCCGTCTGCCGGTCGCCCTCGAAATGGCAGACGACGTCGACGAGGTGCTCCAGCACGCGCGGGCCTGCGACCTGACCGTCTTTGGTGACATGGCCGACGAGGACGATGGGAAGGCTGCGTTCCTTCGCGATGCGGATGAGCGTCGCCGCCACCTCGCGCACCTGGCTCGGCTGCCCGGCGGCGCCGTCGACGAGACCGGAGGTGACGGTTTGGACGGAGTCGACGATCACCAGATCGGGGGTGACCTCATCGATGTGCCCGAGGATGGTGGCCAGGTCCGTCTCGCTCGCCAGGTACAGCTCGTCGTGCAGCGCGCCGGTTCGCTCGGCCCGCAGACGCACCTGCGCGGGCGACTCTTCGGCGCTCGCGTACAGCACGCGCCGGCCTGAGCGGGCGGTGGATGCCGCGACCTCGAGCAGCAGTGTGGATTTGCCGACTCCGGGCTCGCCGCTGAGCAGGATCGCCGCCCCGGGCACGATGCCCCCGCCGAGCACCCGGTCGAACTCGCCGACGCCGCTCGTGCGCCGCGGGGCGTCGGCAGTGGTGATCTGGGTGATGGGGCGGGCCGTGCGGCCGGGGCCGGGCGCGACGGCATCCACCTGCCGCACGATCCCCGTCTTCGCCGCCTGCTCCTGCACGGTGCCCCACTGCTGGCATTCGCCGCAGCGGCCCACCCACTTCGCCGTCGTCCAACCGCACTCTGTGCAGACGAAAGCGGGCGGAGCGGGTTTGCGGGCAGCCATGCAGCAAGGCTATCTGCGGCATCCGACGTTGGCCGCCAGTGGGATCCTGAGCTTGTCGAAGGGGCC
>JAPSIX010000090.1 GCA_031178475.1 Microbacterium sp.
GGTCTGTCGTGGCACTCACCATCGGCATCGTCGGTCTCCCCAACGTGGGCAAGTCGACCCTCTTCAACGCCCTCACGAAGAACACCGTGCTCGCGGCGAACTACCCGTTCGCGACGATCGAGCCGAACATCGGGGTGGTCGAGCTGCCGGACGCGCGCCTGACGCGCCTCGCCGAGATCTTCGGCTCCGCGCGCATCCTGCCCGCCACCGTGTCGTTCGTCGACATCGCCGGCATCGTCAAGGGCGCGAGCGAGGGCGAGGGCCTCGGCAACCAGTTCCTCGCGAACATCCGCGAGGCCGACGCGATCGCGCAGGTCGTGCGCGGCTTCGGCGACGGCGACGTCGTGCACGTCGAGGGCAAGGTCGACCCCGCCTCCGACATGGAGACGATCAACACCGAGCTCATCCTCGCCGACCTGCAGACGCTCGAGAAGGCCATCCCGCGGCTCGAGAAGGAGGTGCGCGGCAAGAAGGTCGACGCATCGGTGCTCGCGGCAGCGACCGAGGCGCTCGAGATCCTGAACTCCGGCCGCACGCTCTCGCAGGCGGGCTTCGACACCGCCCCGGTGAAGGAGCTCGGCCTCCTGACGGCCAAGCCCGTGCTCTACGTCTTCAACGTCGACGAGGATGTGCTGGCCGACGAGGCGCGCAAGGCAGAGCTCGCGGCGCTCGTCGCCCCCGCGAAGGCCGTGTTCCTCGACGCGAAGGTCGAGTCGGAGCTCATCGACCTCGATGCCGACGAGGCGCTCGAGCTGCTGCAGTCGCTCGGCCAGGAGGAGTCGGGCCTCGACCAGCTCGCGCGCATCGGCTTCGAGACGCTCGGGCTGCAGACCTATCTCACGGCCGGGCCGAAGGAGTCGCGCGCCTGGACGATCCGCAAGGGCTGGACGGCCCCGCAGGCCGCGGGCGTCATCCACACCGACTTCGAGCGCGGCTTCATCAAGGCCGAGGTCGTCTCCTTCGCCGACCTGGATGCGCACGGCTCGATGGCCGACGCGAAGGCGGCCGGTCGCGTGCGCATCGAGGGCAAGGACTACGTCATGGCCGACGGCGACGTGGTGGAGTTCCGCTTCAACGTGTAGTCGCGTGATGGTTCGACGTTGAATGCAGGCGTTGGCCAGGGCCGGCAGCCTGCTCAAGCGGGACGATGCTTCCGGCGGAGCCTGATACAGAGCTTGAGGTGATCCGTCCTGTCGTGGCGCGCTGCTAGAGACGAGATCCCGGACATCCCGCCAGTTCGGTGACCCGTGGGGAAGAGTTTCCCCGGGCGTAGAGTCGAACCATGGTGTCGTCACGACGAGAGAAACTACGAGCAGCCTTCGAGCTTCAGCGTCAGATGCGGGAGCAGCACGGCGACGACTTCAAAGCGGCGATGACGCAGATGCACATCGGGAGCTCGACCACTCGGGCCGAGCGGACCTACCGCGAGGCGATGGCGCGCAACAGCAGTCAGCGCTTCTCGAACAACGACCTGATCCTGCCCGAGAAGGTGCTGCATCCGGACGAGACAGTGCTCGACGTGGCGGTGGGCGGCCTGTCCTCTGACACATTCCCGCTGCTGCTGGTCACCGATCGCCGGGTCATCCTCACCCGGGACCAGCCGTGGCGACGGTGGCGGATCCTGCGCGAGGCGCCGGTGGCCGAGGTCGCGAGTGCGGAGGTCGAGCCCCGGCTGCTCGGCGGCCGGCTGCGGGTGCGACTGCGCCAGGACAAGGACATCATGCTGAAGTTGGGCTCGCTGCAGCGCCCGGAGGAGGTCGCCGCACTGATCCGCCGCCTGGTCAGCGGGGGCGGCTCGCCGCAGCAAGGCTGAGCCGCGGCCACCTGTGTCCGGGGGTCCTCGTCGATCGAGTCTGGGCGGACGTAGCTGGCAGACAGGGCCGGCGACGGCACCACGAGATGTACGTAACCGTGGCGACGTGGTGGAGCTTCGTCACGGACAGTCTCTGCAGCGCAGGGCAAGAGGTGAGGATGCGCGCACTGACTTCAAGCAGCGCTGCTGGATCGAGCGGCCATGCCGCGATACGGCTTCGCGTCCCGCGGTGTTCAGGACGATGTCGCAGATGCGTGTGGGCTCAGCGCCCCGCAGCTGACGAGCTGGCTCAAGGCGCTGAACCTGGTGCGAAACACCTGTGCTCATCATGGGCGGCTGTTCAATCGCGTCCATACGGTTGTGCCGAAGCTCCCCGCGATTGGGCGTCACCCTGACCTCGACGCGGTATCCACGGACTGGAGCCGCACCTTCGGTCAACTCACGCTCGTACAGTTCCTGTCAGATCGGTTGGGGGCCGGCCGAAGCAGGCTGCTCCCCGCCGTCATGAAGAGCTTCCCGGTGGTTCGGATCGTCCCCATCAGGCACATGGGTGTCCCGGATGGTTGGCAGGACGACAGTCCGCTCTGGGCGTGACAGAGAGGGCGGGCTTCTGCGCGGGTTATTCGGCTACGGAACGCGGTCGAGTTCAGATTCAATGTCTAGAAGGGCTCTCTGACCGGGGCTTTTGCATTCTCCTTACCGGGTGAGGTTTGCGAGCGGCTGAATGGCCTGCAGCACTGAGTCACGTGTCCATCGCGGGTACGACCGTAATCGCGCCGACCGGGGCCACGCTCGGGCTCGTTCGAGGCGTCGATGAGGTGTGGGTTCCTGACGCAGGATCGTGCCTGTCCCCAATCGGCGGGGTGCTCGCCGGACTGGGTCCACGCCCGTCTGCCACGAGGCGACTTCGGTCCTGGTGACACTGAGGTGCATGGCAGTTGACCGGTGCGCTGATCCAGTCAGCCGTGCGCCATGAGCTCCATTCCGATGACGGTGACCCCGAGTGCGGCCTCTGCGCCGAGGGCGATCAGTCGTTGCCACCAGGGGAGTCGAAGCCGGCGGACCGCGAGGTAGCCGACCAGGACCAGTGTCGCAACGAGGGCAGCGGCGGCGGCTCTGAGGGCGGTGCCCACGTCCCACGCCTCGAGTCCGGCCAAGCCGATGAACGCCAAGGGTAGGATTATGGCGCCCGCCGCTCCGAAGGTGACACGTGCCATCGTTGTCAGTTCCGACCGATTCGGAGTCGTGGCGTGCACGGCCAGATGGGACACCAGATCGGCGACGAAGACCGCGAGGAGCGTCCCGGCGACCGTGATGGAGAGAGTCCTCGCGGCTTCCGCAGCTGTCACGTGCTGTCCGCCGTGCGATTGCAACGCAACCACGACGGCAAGAGCAGAGAACGTGACGTAGACGCGCTCCTTGAGGGCTTGTGCTCGACGTCCTTTCGTGGCCTCGCTCACGACGGACCTGGACGCCCGCTCGAGATTGTGGAGGGGTCGTCGATCAGGGCTTGCAGTGCGTCCCCGTAACGGGCCACAACATCCGAGGCTTGTGCCTCCAGGAGGTGCGGGTCCCGGATGATCGACCAGGCCTGGACCAGGCCGCCCAGTTGCGCCGAGATGAGTTCGGCCCGCAGCCGTGCCTGGTCGCCGGGGAGTACCGCGACGAGCTGCTCGACGATGACGCGATGGAAGGTGTCCTGCAGCGCTGTCCGGATCCCGTCGCGGTCCGACGCACGGACGAGAGCAGTGACCATAGCGCGCATTCGTTCGTGCTCGGGGGCGAGGAGCTGGGCGACGAGGCGCCGCCCCATGCCCTCGATGCCTCCCTCGAGTGCGGGCGAGTACTGGACGTCGCCACCGACGACGTGCACGAAGAGCAGCTCCTTCGATCCGAAGTGGCGGACCACCTGAGCCGCGTCGATGGACGCCTCGGTGGCGATGGTACGCACGGAGGTTCCTTCGAAGCCGTGCGCCTCGAAGAGGCGACTGGCAGCCTCGGCGATTCGCTCACGAGTTGAAGGCTCGACCCGCTCAGTGGAGCTGGGCTGGTGCGCAGGATCGACCATGCAGGCTAGTCTGCCACAGATCGCAACAGCGTTGCGTTTTGGCTTGACTTCGCGATCGCAACACTGTTGAGTAGGTCGCAACAGTGTTGCGAGAGAAGGGTCTACTGATGTCTGTGCAAGCCGAAACGGAAGTCGCCAGCAGCAAGCCGGCGGTCAGCTTGGCGCGCTCGTGGGTGTGGTTGTGGTTCGTCGCGCTAGGGGCGCTCGTGGTGTCGCTGTCGCAGTCGATCCTCATTCCCGTCCTCCCTTCGCTTCCCGCGGAGCTCGACGCGAGCCCTGAGTCGGTGCAGTGGATGCTGACCTCGACGCTGTTGGTCGGGGCGATCGCTGTGCCGTTCCTCGGCCGGCTCGGGGACATGTTCGGCAAGAGACTGATGCTGCTCATAGCCATCGGCGCCCTGACTGTCGGATCGCTGGTGTCGGCTCTGTCGAACGACGTCGTCACGCAGATCATCGGTCGTGCCATCCAGGGCATCTCCCTCGGAGCCATCCCCCTCGGCATCAGCCTGCTGGCGACCCTGCTGCCCCGCGAACGTGCCGGGACGGCCGTCGCGCTCATCAGCTCGATGCTGGGCGTCGGCGGAGCACTCGGCCTTCCCCTCTCCGGCCTCGTCGCCCAGAGCTTGGACTTCCACGCCCTGTTCTGGATCACCACCATCGCTGGGGCCGTGTCCTTCCTCGGCATCATCCTTGCCTTGCCGGAAGCCCCCAACCGTGCCGGTGGTCGCTTCGACCTCCTCGGAGCCGTGCTGCTGGCGGCGGCACTCGTTTCTCTGCTGCTGCCGCTGTCCCAGGGGAACGTCTGGGGCTGGGCATCGCCGGGCGTCATCGCACTGCTGGTCGCAGCCGTGGTCCTGTTCGGGATCTTCGGCTGGTGGCAGACCCGGGCGAGTTCGCCGGTCATCGATCTGGCCGCTCTGCGCCGCCGTCCCATCTTGTTCACGAACCTTGCTTCGCTGCTGTTCGGGTTCGCGCTCTTCGCGTCGCTCATCGGGACGTCTTCCTATGTGCAGGCCCCGGTGGCCAGCGGCTACGGCTTCGGCTCCTCCCAGCTCGTCGCGGGCTTGACCCTGCTCCCCAGTGGACTGGCGATGCTCGTCCTGTCTCCCGTGTCGGCGCGTCTCGTCGCCAAGATCGGGGCCCACTGGACGCTCGCCCTGGGTGCGGCGTTCATCATGATCGGTTGGCTGCTGCGGATCGTCCTCACTGCTGAACTCTGGCAGATCGTCGTCGCGGCGACCATCGTCGGCATCGGGACGGGAATCGGGTACGCGGCGATGCCGTCCCTGATCAACATGTTCTCACCCCCGAACGAGATCGCCTCGGCCAACAGCATCAACTCCCTGGTGCGCTCCTTGGGCAGCTCACTTGCCAGTGCCTTCGGGGGGACGATCCTGGCCGCGGCAACGGTCACCGTTGGACCCGCGGTGCTGCCGTCGCTCGGCGCGTACCAGATCCTGTTCGCGATCTGCGCTGTTGCCGCCGCCTTGTGCATCGTCCTCGCCCTCCTCATCCCCGCACGGCGTGCGTCTGCGGCGCTCTGACGACACCGAGCGCGCGAAGCATGACGATGACGTCCTGACGACCCGGACCTACTTCCCTTCACCGATGACCACCTAGGAGCACGACCATGACCGCTTCACCTCTCACCTCCCAGGACACCGTCGAGCGCTGGCTCGCCGACCAGATCGGCGGCGCCGCCTTCCGCGAGATGCTGGCCCGCGGTGGTCAGGACGAGGACCGGTGAGCTCAAAATCGGGCCTTTCGCCGCGCAGCGGTTGCTCGAGGTGCTGAAGATCGATCTGCGTATCCGGGCCCGTTGCGTGGTCCGCGAGGACAGCCTGGCATGGGCGCCGTCATCTTGGCCCTGCGTAGCCGCTCGCGCTTCCCCCACGGGCTCATGACGCAGCTGATCGCCACCGTCGATCGACCCGCAGGCTAGCGCCGGGGGTCTCGTCGCGGCGCTCGCCCGTGGCCTCAGGCGATCGCGAACGCCACGAAGGCGATGATCCCTGCGGTCGCCCCCACGACGGTGACGCCAACGGCGCAGTATCTTCCAGGCGAGCTTGTCGCCCTCCGTGCAGCTGTGAGGGTCGCGGGCGTGGGGCCAACACCCGGCAGTCGCGGGCGGCTGCATGATCGAACCCATCTCTCTCTGGTCGCAGAGAACTGCTTCGTACCCTAAGTAGACCGCACCGGCCTCGCGGCGATGCGCGAGTCGGTCCGGTTGCTCGCTCCTCTCCCGACGTGGCGATCTCGCGCTCCGACGTTGCGATCCGGCGCGTGACGCTATACATTGGTCTTGTTACTACTCAATCGATAGTTAGGAAGTACAGTGGCAAAGATCGTCATCTTCGGCGCCAGCGGCTACGCCGGCGGCCACATCGCGAAGGAGCTGGTCTCGCGCGGCTTCGACGTGACGGGTGTCGCCCGCCGCGCCGACGCCCTTCCGGGTGAGGTCGAGAGCGCCGTGGGCTCGATCCACGACGAGCAGTTCGTGCGCGAGGTCGTCGACGGCGCCTCGCACGTCGTCGTCGCGCTGCCGGCATCGCCGACGGAGGAGGGCGGGCCCGCTCTCGTCGACGCGCTCCCGCTCCTCGAAGAGGTCTCTCGCGCGCAGCGCGCCCGCCTGAGCTTCGTCGGCGGTGCCGGCTCGCTCGTTGTCGCCGACGGTGGCCCGCGCGTCATGGATACTGCTGAGTTCCCGGAAGCGTTCAAGGCGGAGGCGCACGCGCACGCGGTCCTCCTGGAAGCCCTGCGAGCGTCGGAGGACGACGTCGACTGGTTCTCGCTCAGCCCGGCGGGAGGCTTCGGCTCCTGGAACGCTGGCGAGCGCACCGGCGAGTATCGCGTGGGTCGGGACATCCTGATCGCGGACGAGAGCGGCAACTCCAACATCTCCGGCGCCGACTTCGCCATCGCGTTCGCGAACGAGATCGAGCGCCGCGAGCACGCCCGCACGCGGTTCACCGTCGGCTACTGATGGTTGCAGGAGAGCGCCTCATGAACGACGACCTCGGATTCGACCCGTACGATCCGAACTGCCCGAGCAGGCAGCTCGTGGATCGCGTCGGCGACCGCTGGACGATCCTCGTCATCGGGGCGCTCTCCGCGGGCCCCGCCAGATACAAGGAGCTCGCGAC
>JAPSIX010000309.1 GCA_031178475.1 Microbacterium sp.
CGGCGGCGATGAGGCGCAGCACCGCCGGCTGCCACGGGTCGTTGAGGTGTCCGAGCGCAGGGTGCAGCCGGTCGGCCGCCATCGTGTACTGGGCGAGATCGTTGGTGCCGATGCTGACGAAGTCGACCACCTGAAACAGCTCCGGTGCCATCAGCGCCGCGGCCGGGGTCTCGATCATCACGCCCACTCGCTCCAGTCCGGCGGCGCGAGCCGCGTCGGCGAAGGAGCGGGCCTCGTCGACCGTGGCGACCATGGGGGCCATGACCTCGACGAGCGCCTCCTCCGCCGTGGCCGCCTGAGCGAGCGCGCGCAGCTGATCGTCGAGAAGGGCCGGGTCGCGCCACGACACGCGCAGTCCACGCACTCCCAGGGCCGGGTTCTCCTCGTGGTCGCGGTTCGCGAACGGCAGGGGCTTGTCGGATCCGGCGTCGAGACTGCGGACGATCACCTTGCGACCGGAGAACGGCGCCAGCACGCCGCGGTAAGCGGTCACCTGCTCGTCGACGCTCGGTGCCGTCGCCCGATCGAGGAAGCAGAACTCGGTGCGGAACAGGCCGATCCCCTGGGCGCCCGCCTGCGCCGCCTGCCGCGCGTCGGCGGCGCCCCCGACGTTGGCCAGCAGGGGCAGCGGGGTGCCGTCGGCGAGCCGGCCCGTCCCGTCGAACGGCGCCACGGCCGTCGCCGCCTGCGCCTCGGCGATCCGGTCTGCGGACGGCTCCACGGTCACCGTGCCGGCCTCGCCGTCCACGAGCACGGTCGCGCCAGCGGGAATGCCGAGCGCACCGGGCACGGCCACCACGGCCGGCAGCCCGAGCGCACGAGCGATGATCGCCGTGTGCGAGGTCGGCCCGCCCTGCTCTGTGACGAGGGCCGCGCACGCACTGCTCTCCAGCGCCGCGGTGTCGCTGGGGGCGAGATCGTCGGCGACGAGGACGAACGGCTCGTCCTGCTCCGGGACTCCGGGAAGATCGAGACCGAGCAGCTCAGCGACGATCCGGTCGCGCACATCGCGCACGTCTGTCGCGCGTTCGGCCGTGCGTCCGCCCAACGCGGAGAACGCGTTCGCCTGCTCGGAGGCCGCGTCCCACACCGCGCGCGCGGCCGAGACGCCGTCCGCGCGCACACGTGCGGCGGCGTCGGCGACGAGCTCCGGGTCGGTGGCGAGGGTTCGGGTGGCCTCGAGGATCGCCCGGGTCTCTCCCGCCGCCATCCCGGCTCGGGCGTTCAGACGCTCGGCAACCGCGACCGCCGCGGCCTCGATCCGCGCCGCCTCGGCGTCCCGCGCGTGCGCGGGGAGCGCGGCGGCCGGCTCGGGTTCTGCGAGCGCCGGCGCCGGATGCACGACGGGGGCTGCGGCCACGCCGGGGCTCACCCCGCGCCCGCGCAGCACGGCGCCCGCAACAGGAGGCGTCGCGTCCTCGGCATCCAGTGTCACGGCCCGGCTCGCCGTCCCGGCACCGGCATCCGTCATCAGCTCCTCGCCGAACCCGTCGGCGAACAGGGCGGCGATGCGCTCAACGGCCGCGGCTCCGCTGGCACCGGAACCGCGCAATTCGACCTCGTCGCCGCCGCGCACGCCGAGTGTGAGCAGCCGGGACAGACTGCCGGCCGCCGCGTCCGGCCCATCGGGCAGACGCCGCACCCGCACATCGGCACCGCCCGCAGCCTCGGCGATGAGAGCCGCCGGTC
>JAPSIX010000310.1 GCA_031178475.1 Microbacterium sp.
GAGCCAGCCGAACCCTTCGAAGTTGACCTCGATCCACGCGTGCACGTCGTCGCCGGTCGCGGCGAAGACCGGCTCGCCGGCCTGCTCCTTCTTGGGGTAGTAGCCCATCACCACGCGGGCGGGGATGCCGATCTCGCGGGCGGCGAGCGCCATCACCACGGCGTACTGCTCGTCGTCGCCGATCATCTGATCGCTGCCGAGCAGGGTGGCGATGCGCTCGGCCGTGTGTCCGGCGCGGGAGAGCACCTCGCCCTCGAGCCCGTGACTGAAGAAGCCTCCCTCGGCGAAGTAGGTCTCCAGCGCGCGGACCTGTTCGATGGCGGTCTCGGCGTCGGTGACCTCGTCGGCCGCGATCGTTCCCAGATCCTCCGGAACGTTGTTCAGCGGCGGCAGCTTGACGTTGCCGAACTCGGCACCCTTCAGCTGCTCGTCTGTGAGCTCGGCCGGCAGGATCGCGTCGATCGTGTACGCGTCACCCTTCTTCAGCCCGGCGGTGACGACCGTCGTGCCGGTGCCGGTGTTGTGGTAGGCGCTGCGGCGCAGCTCTTCGGCGCGCGGGCTGTCGAAGGAGATGTCGTCGGTCTCCCGGATGCCGGGCACCCACACCCCCTCGTAGTCGGCGACCTCGACGCGCAGCGTGACCGGCACTCCCTCGGCCTCGGGCGCCATGTCGGAGCGCAGCGGCGTGAACGCGCTGGACGATTCCGGCCCGCCGTCGGTGACGTTGTAGACCACGCCGTCCCAGTCGTCCATGGCTGCGAGCCGGATGCGCGCACCTTCCGGCAGCCCGGTGACGGTGAAGAGGGTCTTCTCCTTCTGGTCGCGCACGGTCTTGCGGAACGACTGCAGCGGGCTCGGGTAATCGCGCACGTTGAACGGCGGGATGATGGCGTCGCGGAAGATGTGCCGCGGTTCGGCGGGTACCGACGCCGCGCTCACCCCGACGCCCGCCAGCGTCGCCACGGCGACGACCGCGATCCCGCCGAGGAACCGGCGCAGACGCATGTGGCGGGAGCGCACCGGGTCGGCCTCGGTGACGGCGACGGCGCTGTGCTGCGGAACCCACCAGGTGCGCAGCGACATCCACACCACGACGACCACTGCCAGCACGATGCCCTGCGTGAGCGGGAACGCCGCCTCGGGCACGCCGAGGGCGATGACCAGGACCAGCGCACCCAGGATCGGCGCCAGCGTCCATCCGGCGCTGCGCAGACGCAACGCGAAGGACCCCGCAGTCACACTCGCAACCAGCGCGACGAGCAACGGCACCAGCAGATGCCCGTCGGATGCCGACACGGGTGCGACCGTGGTGAGCAGCTGCTTCCAGGACGTGACGACGCCCAGGGTGAGGCGACCCAGGGTGTCGAGCGAGGGGACGAAGCCAGCGATCGTGGTGTGCGGCAGTGCCAGCGCACCGCCGAACACGAAGTACACCAGCACTGTGAGTCCGGTGACGATGAGGATGCCCCAGCGGCGCAGCGCGCAGACCGCGGCGACGCCGAGACCGAGCAGCACGCCGCCGACCGCCGCCGGGAGGAAGCTCGGCCCCGCGAACGTGGGCCAGAAGCCGACCAGGGCGACGACGAGCAGCACGCCGACCGCCGTGATGTCGAGGGCCCAGCGGCGCGGTGAGAACGTGCGCGACGACGGGTTCG
>JAPSIX010000311.1 GCA_031178475.1 Microbacterium sp.
AGCAGCGACTGCGCCGCCACCCAGCCGTATCCGATGCCGAGCACGAGCCCGGTGACGGTAGCGGCGACCGTGACGTGCACCGCCTCGAGCAGCACCATCCACCGCACCTGAATGCCGGTGAGGCCGATCGCCCGCAGCAACCCCAGCTCGCGGCGTCGCTGCACGACGCCGATGGTGAGCAGGTTGATCAGCCCGACCGCGGCGATGACGGCGGAGACCGCGACCAGCACCATCATGATCGTCGCGAACGCATCGAGGGGCGCGAAGAAGTCGGCGGGAAGCTCGCCTTCGACCTGCCGGATCATCAGCGCCTTCGTGGACTCCAGCGCCACCGCGAACATGGTCACCAGCGTGACGCCCATGACGACGCCGATGGCCATCCGGCTCGACCGCTCGGGATGCCGCAGCGCGTTCTCAGCGGCCAGGCGAGCGGTCGCGCCGCCGCCGAAGAGACGCCCGACTGCGCGGAGGATCGGCGGCATGACGAGGGCTGCTCCGGTGGCCAGCCCGGTGAACGAGAGCACGCCGCCGAAGAATGCGACCACGACGCCGAGCGGCGTGATGAGCCCGAGCATGACGCCACAGACCAGCAGCGCGACGCCGAGGATGAGCAGGATCAGCGCGCCCACGTGACGGGCGGGCCGGCCAGCGAGTTCGTCGTGCGTGAGCTCGACCGAGCCGCCCAGCGCCTGCAGCGGCGTCACGGTGAGGACCCGGCGCGAGCCGATCCAGGCGGCGAGCCACGTGGTGAGTGCGACACCGACCACGGGCAGGGCGATTCCCGGCTGCACGAGCGTGAACCCGTCGGGGGTGCCCTGCAGCATCCGCTCTGCGATCAGCATCCCGGCCGCCGACAGCCCCAGGCCCGCGACGAACCCGAGACCCGACCCGATCAAGCCCACGACGAAGCCCTGCCCGGTGACCTCGGCGCGCTGCGAACGGGCTGAGGCGCCGATCAGGCGCAGCAGCGCGATGCGCCGGGTGCGACCGGCGATGATCGTCGAGAACGTGTTGGCGGTGACGATCGCCGCGACGTACATCGCGACGCCGGTGAGCAGCACCGACAGGATGGCGACGACGGCCGCGAGCGTTTCGCTGTCTCCGATGAACGGGTCGGCCTGCAGCGTGGCGCCGATGTACGCCGTCACCTCGACGAGGAACACCCCGAAGCCCGCGGCGAGCGCGGCGACGAGGATGCTGGCTCCCATCCCCCGGTCACGCAGCCATCCGAGGCGCAGCCCGCGTGGCCGGTCAAGCGCCGCCCGCGCGACGACGGCGGTCATGCCGTCACCTCGGCGGCGAGCATGTACGAAGCGATCTGCTCGGCGCTCTGCCGGGGGTGGTCGGCGGTGATGCGTCCGTCGCCGAGGAACAGCACCCGATCGGCGTGGCTGGCGGCCACCGCGTCGTGGGTGACCATCGCGATGGACTGGCCGTGCTCCCGGCTCGCCGTCGCGAGAAGCTGCAGCACCTCGCGCCCGGTCGCGGAGTCGAGGTTGCCGGTGGGCTCGTCGGCGAAGACGAGGTCGGGGGCGGTCGCGAGCGCGCGGGCGATCGCCACACGCTGCTGCTGCCCGCCGGAGAGCTGGTGCGGGCGGTGCGTGAGGCGGCTGCCGAGCCCGAGGGTGTCGATGAGCCCGTCGATGCG
>JAPSIX010000312.1 GCA_031178475.1 Microbacterium sp.
TGCCCGGACATCACGCGGGAGACGGTCTGCGTCGACACCCCGGCGAGCCGAGCGACATCGACCTGGCTGGGCGAACGGGCCTCCCCGTGGCGGCGTGGTGACATGCTCCCGATGGTAGCGATAAGACCGGGTCGACAAGCCGGCTGATCGGGTCAGGTCCCTGCGATATTGTGAACGCAAACATCGATCCTTGTGAGACCCATGTCCTCTTCTTCATTCCCCTCGCTCACCCAACGTGACGGCGAGCTGTTCCGTGACGGCCGACCGCACCGCATCCTGTCCGGAGCGGTGCACTACTTCCGCGTGCACCCCGAGCAGTGGGAGGACCGGCTGCGCCGCCTCGCAGCTATGGGCGCCAATACCGTCGACACCTATGTGGCCTGGAACTTCCACGAGCGCACTGAGGGGGTCCGCGACTTCACCGCGTGGCGTGACCTCGAGAGGTTCATCCGGCTGGCAGGGGAGGTCGGGCTCGACGTGTTCGTCCGACCCAGCCCGTACATCTGCGCGGAATGGTCCAACGGCGGCATCCCGTTCTGGCTCAGCGGCCGCACCCGTGCCCTGCGTACGAGCGATCCCGCCTTCCTCACCGCGGTCGATGCGTGGTACGACGAGCTCATCCCGCGCATCGCACCGCTGCAGGCCGCGCACGGCGGCCCGGTCAGGCTGATCCAGGTCGAGAACGAATACGGCTCCTTCGGCAGCGACACCGGTTACCTCGAACACCTGCGCGACGGTCTGCGCGCTCGCGGCATCGTCGAGATGCTCACCACCGCCGACGGGATCACGCCCGACATGGTCGATCACGGCAGTGTGCCCGGTGCCATGGGCACCTTCACGTTCGGCACGGGTGTGGCGCAGGCCGTCGCGCTCCGACGTGAGGGCGACGCGCTGATGTGCAGCGAACTGTGGGGTGGCTGGTTCGATCACTGGGGTGAGAAGCACCACGTCCGCTCGGCGGAAAGCATGATCGGCACCGTCCGTGAGCTGCTGGATGCCGGAGGCTCGGTGAGCCTGTACATGGCGCACGGCGGCACGAACTTCGGGTTCTGGAACGGCGCGAACCACGACGGCGTCCTGCAGCCGACCGTCACCGGCTACGACTCCGACGCGCCGATCGGTGAGGACGGCACGCTGAACGACAAGTTCCGTGCGTTGCGCGCGGCGTTCGCGCCGCTCCATGACGGCGATCTGCCGCCGGTCCCAGACGCGCCCCGACGCCAGACCGAGGCGTCCGCTCCGCTCGTGAAGCGGGCCTCGCTGCTCGAGGTCGTGCGCTCCGCCTCGGTGCGCGCATCGTCGCCGGTGCCGCTGACCTTCGAGGAGCTCGGTGCGGAGGATGGCCTCGTCGCCTACGAGGCGGACGTCTCGTTCCCGGCCGGCGCGACTCTCGGCATCCTCGGGCTGCGTGATCGCGCCGTGGTGTTCATCGACGACGTACGGCTCGGGATCCTGGAGCACGACGGCGAGCACACGCTCTCCCTCCCGGCATCCGGCGGCGGGAGGCTGACGATCGTCGTCGAGAGCCTCGGCCGAATCAACTACGGGCCCCTCACCGGTGAGCACAAGGGCATCGTGCAGGGCGTGGTGATCGGGCGGCGGTATGTGCACGGATGGGAGCATCGGGTGCTGGGCGATGGC
>JAPSIX010000091.1:0-2061 GCA_031178475.1 Microbacterium sp.
GCCTTCGCCATCGGCCGCATCGTCGAGCAGCACCTCGTGTCGGTGCCGCCCGGTGTGATCGAGGCGGCACGGTCGATGGGGGCGGGTCCCTGGCGCATCCTGTTCACCGTCGTCATCCCCGAGTCGCTCGGCCCGCTCATCCTGGGCTACACGTTCATCGTCGTCGCACTGATCGACATGACCGCGATGGCGGGCATGGTCGGTGGCGGCGGCCTGGGCGCCTTCGCCCAGATCTACGGTTTCCGCCGCTTCGAACCGGTCGTGATGTGGGCGGCGATCATCCTCATCGTCGTGTTCGTGCACCTGGTGCAGCTGCTCGGCACGCGGCTGGCCCGCATGGTCATGCGGCGGTAGCCGGCGTCTCCTGCAGCACTCTCCGGCTCCGGAACTCTCTCGCTTCGCCGGTGAGAGGGTCGGTGAAGCGCAGTTCGCGCGCCAGCAGCTGCAGCGGCCTGGCGAAGTCGTCGGGAGCCTCGGGCAGCAGTTCCGGGTAGAAACCGTCGTTGAGGATGCCGGCGCCGAGCGCCGCGAGGTGCACGCGCAACTGGTGCATCTTGCCGGAGTGCGGCCGCAGCCGCGTGTGCAGCACCTGATCGTCGAACCCGATCAGCTCGACGAGCGTCTCCGAGTTCGGCTCTCGCTCGTCATCCACGCGCACGCAGACGTGTGCGCGGAGCTTCTCGATGTGGTTGCGGAACACGATCGGGAACGCGCGGCCGGCAAGCGTCGGCGCGGCGGGATCCCAGTCCGCAGGCAGGGCCGACACCGCCTCGTACACCTTCTCGACCTGCCGGTTCTCGAACAGCAGCTGGTAGGCGCCGCGGGTCTCCGGCCGCACCGAGAACATCAGCAGGCCGGCAGTGGCGCGGTCCAGCCGGTGGATCGGGGTGAGGTCCGGGATGCCGAGGGCGTTGCGCAACCGCACCAGGGCCGAGTTCTGCAGGTACTTGCCCCCGGGGGTGGTGGGCAGGAAATGCGGCTTGTCGGCCACGACGAGGTCGCGATCCTGATGCAGCACCTCGATCTGGTACGGGATCTCGCGCTCGACCGGCGGCTCCCGGTAGTACCAGACGAACTCGTGCGCACCCAGTTGCGTCGCGCGACTGAGCGGTGTGCCGTCGCGTGCGACGATCTCGCCGCGATCGAAGCGCTGCAGCAGTCTCTCCGGATCGAGGTGGAAGAACCGCTCGGCCATGTACTCGCCGATCGTCGGCCACGGTCCGCTCAACGGCACATGCAGCCGCGTCGCGCCGACGCCGTCGCGCACGGGAAGCGGCGAAGGCATGCCCATTTCGGCCTCCGAGATCAGGACGTCGCGTGTCCCGAACGGGACGCTCCCACCCTAAGCGACCCGCTGCGAGGAGGGCGTCGGCCTGGGCGCAGGGTCACCGAGCTCCGTTCCTGAGCCACTCGTCGAAGGAGGTCGGCGCTGTTCGTGCGTTGTCGGGTGGGAGCAGGACTTCCCCGGCGAACTCCACCCCGAGCGCCGCCTCGCGCCAAGATGCCCGCACCGGCAGATCGACGCCGCGAACGGCGAACGTGCGTCGTGCCATGTCCACGGCATCCTCCGTCCGGGGCCCCGCGATGTCGATGACCCCGGCGGTGGGGGCGGCCGTGGCAGCGTCCACCAAGGCCGTGGCGACGTCCGCCGGCGCGATCGGCTGCAGCAGAAGTGGCGGTACGACAGCCTCACCGTCGATGACTGCCCACTCTGCGATCATCGCGGGAAAATCGTGGAACTGCGTGGCGCGGACGATCGTGAACGGCACCGGCCCGCCCCGCACCTCGCGCTCCTGCGCACGCTTGCCGAAGTAGTGCGGGTTGCCCTGCACCTGATCGAGAGCGGCGATCGAGAGTGCGACGTGGTGACGCGCGCCGGCGATCCTCTCGGCGTGCAGCAGGTTGCGAGCGATCGTCGTGAACGTCCGCTCCGCCTCGCCGACGTCTGCCGCGGGGGGATTGGTCGCATCGATGACGGCGTCCACACCGGTGAGGTGCTCGGAGAGGCCTGCGCCGGTCAGCAGGTCCACGCCCTCCGCCCGGCTCAGTGAGATCGTCTCG
>JAPSIX010000091.1:2161-6773 GCA_031178475.1 Microbacterium sp.
CTCGCCGACGTCTGCCGCGGGGGGATTGGTCGCATCGATGACGGCGTCCACACCGGTGAGGTGCTCGGAGAGGCCTGCGCCGGTCAGCAGGTCCACGCCCTCCGCCCGGCTCAGTGAGATCGTCTCGACTCCCCTCCGCGCCAGGTCTGCGACCACCAGGCGTCCGATCCGACCTGTACCACCAGCCACTGCGAGCCGCATTTCCGCTCCTTAATCATGGACATTAGATATCCACGATAGAGCTGAGGAATACACTGGGCAAGTGAAGCTTCCAGAGACGTCCGAGTGGGTGCTGCACACCGCCGCGGTGATCGCACAGCTCCCACCGGGAGCGACCGTCTCAGGCGCCCAGCTGTCCGAGCATTTCGGCGTCCCGGGTCCTTATCTGTCCAAGCAGCTCGCCAAGCTGGTCCGTGCCGGCGTTCTCATCGGGAGCACGGGGCCTCGAGGAGGATTCCGGCTCGCCCGCGCGCCCGAGCACGTCAGCATCCTCGACCTCGTGGCGGCCGTCGACGGCGCCGGCGATCCTTATGTGTGCCGGGAACTGCGACAGCGCGGCAGGGGAGCAGCCCGCCCTGAGGACTGCACGACGCCGTGTGCTCTCGCCTCTGTCATGCGAGAAGCCCACGAAGCGTGGCGTGCCTCGCTAGCCGCGGTCACCCTGGCCGACATCGTGGCCGGGCTGCCCGATTCCGTGCTCGAGAAGAACCGGCGGCTGCTGCTGGCCGCGACGGGTTGACCAGATCACGAGTCGAAGCTCAGGCTGAGCTTGCGCAGCAGGCCCGCCAGCCGCTCGCGGTCGTTGCGGGGGAGGGCACGCAGCAGCTCGGCCTCGGCGTCCACGAGACGGGTGATCGCGGCATCCACCCGCACCCGGCCGTCGTCGGTCAAGGTGACCAGCACGCTCCGGCCGTCGCCGGGGTCGGCCTCGCGCCTGACGAACCGGCGGCCGACCAGCCTGTCGATGCGATTGGTCATCGTGCCGCTGGAGACGAGGGTCTGCTGCAGCAGCTGCTTGGGGGACAGCTGGAACGGGGAGCCGGCACGGCGCAGTGCCGAGAGCACGTCCCACTCCCACGGCTCGATATCGCTGCGGCGGAACACCTCGCGCCTCGCCCGGTCGAGATGGCGCGAGAGGCGGTCCATGCGCGAGAGCACTTCCAGAGGCGAGAAGTCCAGATCGGGGCGTTGCACGTTCCACGCGCTGACGATCCTGTCGACCTCATCCGCCTCGTTCATCACCCCATTATCCGGGAGCGGGACGGGGCGCCCAGCTGCGGCGTGGCAGACTTGTCACGCGGCTGCACTCCGTCTGGAGCGCTGGCCGCGGTCCGCCGTGGTGTAATGGCAGCACGACAGCCTTTGGAGCTGTTAGGTCCAGGTTCGAGTCCTGGCGGCGGAGCATGACGCAGAACAATCTGGCCATCATCGTCCTCGCCGCAGGACAAGGCACCCGGATGAAGTCGCGCAAGCCCAAGGTGCTGCACGAGATCGGTGGACGCCCGCTGGTGAGCCATGTGCTGACCACAGCACGCGCCCTCGAGGCCGCGTGCATCGAAGTCGTCGTCCGTCATGAGCGCGACCAGGTCGTGTCGGTGCTCGCCGAACGGCATCCCGAGGCCGTCATCGTCGACCAGGACGATGTACCGGGCACCGGACGCGCCGTGCAGGTCGCGTTGCAGGCACTGCCGGACGACTTCGAAGGCGACGTTCTCGTGCTCTCCGGTGACGTGCCGCTGCTCGAAGCGGGCACGCTGCGAACCCTCATCGAGCGGCACCGTGCGGCATCCGCCGCTGCCACTCTGCTCAGCGCTCACCTCGACGACCCCACCGGATACGGCCGCGTCATCCGCGGCGCGGACGGCATCGTCGAGCGCATCGTCGAGCAGAAGGATGCCGGGCCGGACGAGGCGCGCGTCACGGAGATCAACGCCGGCGTGTACGTCTTCCGCGCCCCGCTGCTGCGCACGCACCTGGGCCGCATCAATCAGGACAACGCGCAGGGCGAGCTGTACCTCACCGACGTGATCGGTCTGCTGCGCGCGGCATCCGAACCGGTCGCCGCCGAGATCGCGCCCGACGTCGCCTCCACCTTCGGGGTGAACGACCGGGCACAGCTCGCCGAAGCCGGTCGCGTGCTCAACCAGCGGATCGTGCAGCGCTGGCAGCGCGAAGGCGTCACGATCGTCGACCCTGCGACGACGTGGATCGACGACGACGCGACCCTCGCGCCCGATGTGACCGTGCTGCCGAACACGCAGATCCTGCGCGCGACGACGATCGCGTCGGGCGCGACGATCGGTCCCGACACCTCGCTCGTCGACTGCGAAGTGGGCGAGGATGCCGTCGTGCGCCGCACCGACGCACAGCTCGCCGTCATCGGCGCCCGCGCCACCGTCGGGCCGTTCTCGTACCTCCGCCCCGGCACTGTGCTGGGTGCGGGAGGCAAGATCGGCGCGTACGTCGAGACGAAGAACGCCCAGATCGGGGAGGGCAGCAAGGTGCCGCACCTCTCGTACGTCGGCGATGCGACCATCGGCCGCGGCGTGAACCTCGGTGCCAGCACCATCACCGCGAACTACGACGACGTCAACAAGCACCACACGGTGATCGGTGACGAGGTGCACACCGGGTCGCACACCGTGCTGGTCGCGCCCGTTAGGCTGGGTGCAGGTGCGAAGACCGGCGCCGGCGCCGTGGTCCGCAAGGACGTTCCGGCCGGAGCCCTGGCCATGAGCGTGGCCCCCCAGCGCAACATCGACGGGTGGGTCGTGGAGAACAGAGCAGGAACGGGCGCAGCGGACGCGGCAGCCCGGGAACGATCGGCGGAATAGGCGGGTCCGATGGGGCGCAAGAAGAAGACGGATCTCGATCGGGACAACGGCATCGCGCCCGGCCTGATCGCGAAGACCAAGAAGCGGCTCGTCGTCGCCGGCGGGCGCTCACACCCTGAGCTCACGGCCGCGGTGGCCGCTGGTCTGGGCACCGAGATCGCACCCGTCGAGCACCGCACGTTCGCCTCGGGAGAGATCTACGCCCGCTTTGCGGTGTCGATCCGCGGCTGCGACCTGTTCATCATCCAGTCATTCGGTGAGCCGGTGAACCAGTGGCTCATGGAGACGCTGATCATGCTGGACGCGGCCAAGCGCGCGTCGGCGAAGCGCATCACCGTCGTCGCCCCGTACTACCCATACTCCCGTCAAGACAAGAAGGGCCGCGGGCGTGAGCCGATCAGCGCCCGCCTGGTCGCTGACCTGCTGAAGACAGCGGGGGCCGACCGCGTGATGAGCGTCGACCTGCATGCCGCGCAGATCCAGGGCTTCTTCGACGGCCCGGTCGACCACCTGTTCGCCAAACCGGTGCTGCTCGAGCATTTCGAGAAGTCGCTCAGCGCCGAGGACCGCGAGAGCCTCACGATCGTGTCGCCCGACATGGGCCGGGTTCGCGTGGCCGACACCTGGTCCGACAGTCTCGGCGCGCCGCTCGCCATCATCCACAAGCGCCGCGACCCGCGGGTGGCCAACCAGGTTTCGGTGCACGAGATCGTCGGCACGGTCGACGGACGCACCTGCTTGCTCGTCGACGACATGATCGACACCGGTGGCACCATCGTGAAGGCTGCGCAGGCTCTGAAGGCGAACGGCGCCCGCAGGGTGATCGTCGCCGCGACTCACGCGATCTTCAGCGACCCGGCATCCGAGCGGCTGCAGGACGAAGCCATCGACGAGGTCGTCGTCACCGACACCATCCCGCTCACCGAGTCTCGCCGCTGGGACACGCTCACCGTGCTGCCCATCGCACCGCTGCTCGCGACGGCCATCAAGCAGGTGTTCGAGGACGGCTCCGTCACCAGCATGTTCGGTGGCGACGCGTAGAGCGCGTTCATAACTGGGCACAGGATGCTGGACACATGAACCAGCATCGCGTCGTCCGCACCGGTACCGCTCTCGCAGGCCTCACCGGAGCCCTCCTGCTCGCCGGCTGCTCGGGAGCGGCCGATGCCGAACAGCCCTCGGAGGCGAACGGCTCGTATGAGGACGGCACGTACACCGCGGAAGGGTCCTACCAGACGCCGGAGACGGTCGAGACGGTCTCGGTGACCCTCACACTGGAGGACTCGGTGATCACCGAGGTGGAGATGAGTGGAGATCCGCAGGCGCCGGAGACCGAGCGCTTCCAGGGCCAGTTCATCGACGGCATCGCCGACGAGGTGGTCGGCAAGCACCTCGACGAACTCGACGTCGATCGCGTCGCGGGATCGTCTCTCACCAGCGGCGGATTCAACCAGGCGATCGACGCGATCAAGGAGCAGGCCGTCGAGTGAGCCCGAGGCGGCAGGCTGCCGTGAACCGGTGGGCCTTCGAGGCGATCGGCACCCTCTGGCGCATCGACACCGCAGGCGACCTCGCCGGTCGGCATCGGGATGAGATCGGCGAAGCCATCGGGCGCTTCGACCACGACTGGTCTCGGTTTCGGAACGACTCCCTCGTATCCCGGCTCGGCCGCGCAGGTGGCGCCGTCGCGGCTCCGCCAGATGCGGTGGCGATGCTCGACGCGTACCGGGCGCTGTCGGACGCCACCGATGGTGCGGTGAATCCGCTGATCGGCGACG
>JAPSIX010000092.1 GCA_031178475.1 Microbacterium sp.
CTCGTATCCCGGCTCGGCCGCGCAGGTGGCGCCGTCGCGGCTCCGCCAGATGCGGTGGCGATGCTCGACGCGTACCGGGCGCTGTCGGACGCCACCGATGGTGCGGTGAATCCGCTGATCGGCGACGCACTGGAGTCGCTCGGCTATGACGCCGGACTCTCCCTGCGCCCCGGCACGGCGAGCCGGGCGCCGCAGGAGTGGACCAGGATGCTGCGCTGGACCGCAACCGAGCTGACGCTCGAGGCGGCGGCGACGATCGATGTCGGCGGCCTCGGCAAGGGCCGGCTGGTCGACATCGTGCTCGAGGTGCTCGGAGATGTCGCCGGCCTGGTCGTCGTCGATGCGAGTGGCGACCTGCGGGTGCGCGGCGGCGCGCAGCGCGTCGCCCTGGAGCATCCGTACGACGCGACGCGCGCGATCGGGGTGGTGGAGGTCGCCGACCGCGCACTGTGCGCGTCGGCGACGAACCGGCGGGTGTGGGGGGACGGTCTGCACCATGTGCTCGACGCCCGCACCGGTCTTCCTGTGCGGCGGTGGGCGGCGACGTGGGCGACGGCAGAGGACGCCATGCGAGCGGATGCCGTCACCACCGCGCTGTTCTTCGATGGTGGGCCGCAGCTCGCAGAGCAGTGGGGAGTGGAATGGGTGCGGATGGGGACCGACGGACGCGTGCAGCGGTCGGCAGGGTGGACCGGCGAACTGTTCACGTGACTGGCTCCCTGAGCCGGTCGAAGGGCGCGCCCGGCCACAGCGAAGTGCGCAAGAGTAGAGGGGTGTACACGTTCCTCACATCGGTGCGACAGCGCGTGCTGGCGGTTCTGGGTGCGATCTCGATGTATCGTCTCGTGCTCTTCGCGCTGACCGGACTCGCACTCATCGCCGTCTTGCTGTCGTTCGCACGACTCGTCGCGCCGACGGCACTGGAGATCCTGGTCTCCTTCGCCGTGCTGGCCGCCGCGATCTCGCTCGTCGACGCCGCGGCGCAGCGGCTGCTCAGGCTGCCGTGGCGCATCGAGTCGTCGCTGGTCACCGCGCTGATCCTGCTGTTCGTGCTGCAGCCGTCGACGAGCATGAACGGCCTGCTCGGCCTCGTCGCGGCCGGCGCCCTGGCCGCGCTGTCGAAATATCTCATCGCCTGGCGCGGGCGGCACATCCTCAATCCGGCGGCTCTGGGTGCTGCCCTGGTGACGATCGCGGGCGGATTGGGGGCCACAGCGCTCGGCACCTTCTCGTCGTGGTGGGTGGGCACGCCCGCGATGGCTCTGCCGGTCGCGCTTCTCGGCCTGGCCGTGCTGTGGCGCACCGAGAAGGTCCGTCTCGTGCTGGTCTTCCTCGTCGTCGCAGTGACCGTGTCGATCACCCGGCAGTGGGTGCAGGCCCACGGTGCCGGCCTCGGCTTCGCACTCCCCGACGCGCTCTGGTTCGCCCTGACACAGACGCCGTTCCTGTTTCTCGGGGCGTTCATGCTCTCCGAGCCGCTGACGATGCCGCCGCGGCGCTGGCAGCAGTTCGCCGTGGCGGGGCTTGTGGGCATGCTCGCCGGCTGGCCGGTGCTCGTGGCAGGTCTGTTCACGCTCGGCCAGGAGCGGGCTCTGCTGGTCGGCAACCTGCTCGCGTTCTCCTTCGCGCTGCGCGGATCCGTGCGGCTCGTGCTCGAGAAGCGGCAGTTCGTCACCCCGACGGCGCAGGAGCTGACTTTCCGCACCAGGAGCCGGTTGCGTTTCACGCCGGGGCAGTACCTCGAGCTCGACGTGCCGCACCGGCATCCCGACGCCCGAGGAACGCGCCGCGAGTTCAGTATCGTCTCCGCACCGGCCGACCTTCCCACGCTGCGGATCGCATACAAGAACGGCGACCAGAAGCACCCGTCCAGTTACAAGCGCGCGCTCGCGGCCGCCGAGCCGGGCGCGGTGCTCGCCGTCACCGGCACGTGGGGCGACTTCGTGCTGCCGCGCGGGAGCGCGCCCGTCCTCATGGTGGCGGCCGGCATCGGCGTCACCCCGTTCGTGTCTCAGCTGCGCCAGCTGCGCGCTGACGGCATGCAGCGCGACGTCGTGCTGGTGTACGTCGCCGCCGAGGCGGCCGAGCTCGCCTTCCGCGACGAACTCGAGCAGACCGGGGTCCGCACGCTCGTCTTCACCCGCGACGAGCCGAAGGGCCTTCCCTCGCACTGGACCTGGGCAGGGGGAGCACGGTTGGACGCCGCCGTCCTCGAGCGGGTGGTGCCCGACATCTCCACCCGTCACGCGTTCATCTCGGGGCCGCCGCGTCTGATCGCCGACCTCGCGCCCGCGCTCCGTAAGGCGCGCAGCCTGACGACCGACGCCTTCGCCGGCTACTGAGCGATGCCGCCTGCGACATCCGACCCGCCCGCTCGGGAAGCGGCCGGATCGGATGCCGCTGAGACCGGCAGCCGGACGGTGAACGTCGTGTCGCCCGGCTCGCTTCGCACGTCGATCGTGCCGCCGTGCCCCTCCACGATCGCCTTCGCGATCGCTAGCCCCAGCCCGGTGCCGCCCGTCTGCCGCGCGCGCGAGGCGTCTCCCCTCGCGAAGCGCGCGAACAGCTCTTCACGCACCTGAGGGTCGATGCCCGGCCCGTCGTCATGCACGCGCAACCCGGCCCAGCCGTTCGCCGCGGCGACGCCGAGCGTGATCGTGGTGCCCGCGGGGGTGTGGGTGCGTGCATTGGCGAGCAGGTTCGCGAGGACCTGGTGCAGGCGGCCCGCGTCACCTGTGACGATCACTGGCTCCTCCGGCAGGTCGAGTTCCCAGGTGTGAGCGGGCGCGGTGGGCTGGGCGTCCGCGACCGCCTCCACGGCCAGCTGGCTGAGGTCGACCGTGCCGTGCACGAGTTCACGACCCTCGTCGAGGCGGGCGAGCAGCAGCAGGTCCTCGACGAGGCGGGTCATCCGCAATGACTGGGCCTGGATGCGCTCCAGCGCGGCCGCCGTGTTCTCGACGGTGTCCGCGCTACGTCCCTGTCCGAGGGCGCGCAGCGACAGTTCCGAGTACCCCCGGATGGATGCCAGGGGAGTGCGCAGCTCGTGACTCGCGTCAGCGACGAACCGCCGCATCCGCTCCTCGTTTCGCTGACGGGCGGCGAGGGAGGTGTCGACGTGGTCGAGAAGGGTGTTCAGTGCGGCGCCGACGCGCCCGACCTCGGTGCGCGGATCGGCCTCATGGTCGGGCACCCGCTCGGTGATGCTCACCTCGCCGCGGTCCAACGGCCGGCCGGCCACCCGAGTCGCCGTCGCCGCCACGGCGCGCAGCGGCTGGAGTCCGACGCTGATGGTCACAGCCGTGGTGAGCGCCAGCAGGATCAGGCCGCCCAGCGTCGCCAGTGCGATCACGGTGAACAGAGACGTCATGGTGTGCTGCACATCCGCGCGGGAGAGCCCGGTGATGACGGTCGTGCCGTCGTCGGTCTGCGTCACCGTGACCCGATAGGAGCCGAAGCCGCTCAGCGACACGGTGGCATCCGTGCTGTCCCGAAGTGCACCGCTGAGTTCGAGCAGGTCCGAGCGGCTGAGTTCGGTGCGCTCCTCGGGCGTGACGACGATGCCGGAGGCGGGCATGTCGGGCGGCTGCACGGCCAGCAGCACGCTGGTGCCCTGCACCTGCCTGTTCGCCATCACGCTCGCCGCCGTGAAGTCGCGTCCGTAGAGGGCAGCGCCGCGCACACCCTTCGCGACCAGGTCGGTCGTCTGCAGTGCGGTCCCCTCCACCTGATCCTGCAGCCGCTCCTCAAGCGTGCTGCCCAGCGTCGCACTGGTGATGATCGCCACGATCACCAGGATCAGTGAGACGAACCCGATCACCGCGGCCATGAGCCGCGACTGGAGGCTCAACGGTCGCGCGAGCATGGCAGACCTACTGTGGCGCCTTGATCATGTACCCGACACCCCGCACCGTGTGCAGCAGGGGGGCGCGGCCGGCGTCGATCTTCTTGCGCAGGTACGAGATGTACAGCTCCACCACCGACGATTTGCCGCCGAAATCGTAGCTCCACACCCGGTCCAGGATCTGCGCCTTCGACAGGACGCGTCGCTCGTTGCGCATGAGGTAGCGCAGCAGCTCGAACTCCGTCGCGGTCAGCTCGATCTCATCGCCGCCGCGCATCACCTCGTGGCTGTCCTCGTTGAGCGAGAGATCCGCGACGCGCAGGATCGCCTGTTCGTCGTCGGTGCGGGCCTGCCCCGAGCGACGGATGACGGCGCGCAGGCGCGCGATGACCTCTTCGAGGCTGAACGGCTTGGTGACGTAGTCGTCGCCGCCCGCGGTGAGCCCGGCGATGCGGTCGGACACGGCGTCCTTCGCGGTGAGGAACACGACGGGTACGAGGTTGCCGGCTTCGCGGAGCCGGCGCAGCACGCTCATCCCGTCCAGGTCGGGCATCATGACGTCCAGCACGAGGGCGTCGGGTTCGAACTCCCGTGCCACCTGCAGGGCTTCGAGGCCTGATGCGGCGGTGCGCACCTCCCAGCCCTCCATCCGCAGCGCCATCGCCAGCAGATCGGTGAGCATGGGCTCGTCATCGACGGCGAGGATGCGCAGCGGGGAGCCGTCCGGGCGGCGCAGGTCGGGATGCTCGATCGTCATGCTCTCATTGTGACGGCGCAAGTGCACGATGACCTAAGAGGCGGCTATGCAGAATCTGTGAAAGCGGCGTCAGGCGTCGCGCGGCGGCGTCTGCAGATCGCGATCCCAGATGCTGCTCATCTCGGCCAGGGCCCGCTGAGTGATGCGGGCCATCGACTGCGCCGCGCGATCGGCGTTGCCGGTCTGGATCGCCGTGGCGATCTCGACATGCCACTCCAGCGCCTCCTCGGCCGGGAACTGCGGCATGAGGTTGTACTGGGCGCGCCCGCGCAGCACCTCCTCCACGAGGTGATGCAGCTGAGCGAACATCTCGTTCCCGCTCATCTCCAGGACCAGGCGATGGAACTGCAGGTCGAGCCGGAGGAACTCGGGCAGGTCCCCCGCCTTGCCGGCCGCCCACATCCGCCCGGCGAGCCCGACCAGGTCGCTGGCCTGGTTGAGGTGCGCGCGCGTGGCGGCCAGCCGCGCCGCGGCGGGTTCGATGGCGCCGCGGAGTTCGGTCAGCGAACGCAGCTGCGCGACGCGGCTCGGGCCGGCCAAGCGCCAGCGGATCACCTGCAGGTCGTAGACGTTCCAGTCCGTGTGCGGGCGCACACGCATGCCGACCCGGCGTTTCGGCGCGACGAGCCCCAGCGCCTCGAGCACCCGCAGCGCTTCGCGGACCACCGGGCGCGACACGTGGAACCGGCTCTCGATCGACTCGATCGTGAACGTGCTGTCGGGGGCCACCGCACCCGCACAGATCTCGCGGCCGAGGGTGTCCAGCACGAGATTGCGCAGGTCGCCCACCGGGGCGGCGGCGATGACCGGGAGTGCGCCGGTCAGGCCGTCGCGGGGACTGTTCATGGCTCGATCATATCTTTCAACCCTGCGCTCTTGATAAGTATGACTTTTGAGGGTTACAGTACGGATCCAGGGATCATGGAAATCGGTGCGAGTGCGCGGGCTACGGTGCGTTCTTCACGAAGGGGTGAGGCGATGACGGAGGAACCGGTATCGATCGTCGTGATGGGCGTGCAGGGCAGCGGCAAGTCCACGATCGGGAGCCTGCTGGCCGAGCGACTCGGGCTGCCGTTCGTCGACGGCGACCGGCTGCATTCCGAGCGCAACATCGAGCTGATGGCCGCCGGCACGCCGCTGCAAGATGCCGACCGCGAGCCCTGGCTGCACAGCGTGGGCGAAGTGCTGGCGACCCACGACGGGTCGGGTGTGGTCATCGCCTGCTCGGCACTCAGGCGTGACTACCGAGACCTGCTGCGCTCGTATGCGCCTGGGCTCTACGTGGTCGAACCGTACGGGCCGATCGGGGTCGTGCGCGAGCGCGTGCAGAGCCGCACGCACGAGTACATGCCGCCCGAGCTGCTGCAGTCGCAGTACGACACGCTTGAACCGCTCGCCGGAGACGAGCGCGGGATCAGGGTGAGCATCGAGCAGCCGCCCGCCGCGATGGTCGAGCAGATTCTCCAGCATTACCCGTCGGCGACGGGAGTAGCCGGATGACCGACGAAATCGCCCGCGTCGAGACCTTCCCCGTGCCGCCACGCTGGCTGTTCGTGCGCATCGAAACGCGCGACGGAGCGGTCGGCTGGGGCGAGGCGTCTCTCGAGGGCTATGCGGACGTCGTGCGCGCAGCCGTCGACCAGTTCGCCGAGTATCTCGCCGGCAAGGACCCAGGACGCATCGAGGATCACTGGCAGGTGCTCACCAAGGGGCAGTTCTATCGCGGAGGGCCGGTGCTTGCGAGCGCCGTGTCGGGCGTCGACCAGGCGCTGTGGGACCTCAAGGGCAAGCGGCACGGCGTGCCGGTGCACGACCTGCTCGGCGGGCCGGTGCGCGACAGCATTCGCGCCTACGGCTGGGTGGGAGGCGATGACCCCGCCGAGGTCGCCGACCACATCTCCGAGCAGCTCGAGATGGGGCTGACGGCGGTGAAGATGAACGCGTCGGGCCGGATGAACCGCAACGGCACGGTCGCCGACCTCGACGGCGTGGTCGCTCGGGTCGCCAGTGCCCGTGCGGTGCTCGGCCCCCATCGCGACGTCGCGGTCGACCTGCACGGCAGGTTCACGCTCGGCACCGCCCGGCGGCTCGCCCCGCTCCTCGAACCGCTGCATCCGTTCTTCATCGAAGAGCCGGTCGT
>JAPSIX010000093.1 GCA_031178475.1 Microbacterium sp.
CAGCACGGCACCGCCCGTACGGTGCGTCTCGTACGCGGGGAAGGTCTCGGTCTGCCAGCGCAGCAGCTCGTCGGTCAGCCCCTTGAAGGTCTTGCCGACCATGACGAAGCCGCCCGGCTCGCCGAACTCTCCGCTGGGGTCGAGAGCGCCGAGGTGCAGGTTGGACAGCCAGCCGCGGCGCCGCCCCGACCCCCATTCCGCGCCAAGCACGACCAGCTCGTAGGTGAGTACCGGCTTCACCTTCACCCACGACTTCCCGCGGCGTCCGGCGGTGTAGGGGGAGTCGGTCGCCTTCACGACCACGCCCTCGTGACCGGCCGCCAGCGCCTCGCGGGACAGCTGTTCGGCGGCGTCCGCGTCGGCGGTCACGATCCCCGGCATCCGCCACTCCCCGGCCACGCGCTCGAGCTCTGCCAGCCGTACCGAGAGCGGTTCGTCGATGAGATCGCGGCCATCGACGTGCAGCACGTCGAAGAACCACGGACGCAGCAGCAGCTCGCGCGACACGTCCGCGCCGAAGCGCGACATCGTGTCCTGGAAGGGGCGAGGTCCGCCGTCCTCGTCGAGCGAGAGCGTCTCGCCGTCGAGGATCACATCCTCCGCAGGCAGGCCGCGGACGATCTCGACGATCTCGGGCACGCGGTGCGTCACGTCGGCGAGGCTGCGCGTGTACACCCCGATCTCGTCGCCGTGCCGGTGCACCTGGATGCGCGCGCCGTCGAGCTTGTACTCGATCGACGCCCTGCCGGTGATGGCGAGTGCTTCGGTCGGCGTCGCGGCCGTGGCCGCGAGCATCGGGAGGACGGGACGGCCGACGCGGAGCCCCACGGATTCGAGATCGCCGGCGCTGCCGGTGAGGGCGAGCAGGGCGGTCTCGCCGAGGTCTCCGGAGAGCATCGCGGCGCGGCGGACGACGGCGGCCGACCGGGCGGATGCCCGGGCGATGGCATCAAGCAGCACCCCGGACAGTGCTCCGGTGCGCAGCTCGCCCAGCATGGCGCGCGCGAGGAAGTCCCACTCCTGCGCCGTGGCGCGGTGGGCGAGGCCGCCCAGCAGGTCGTTGCGTGCCGCTGCGGACCCGGCTCCGGAAGCCGAGGACAGCGCCTCCAGCACGGCATCCACATCGGCGATCGTCAGCGACGGCTCCTCCGCGTGCTCGACGGTCAGCGCGGCGATTCCGCGCCAGCCGACGCCGAGCCGCCCCTGCCGCGGCGCAGCGAGCAGCAGTCCGGTGAGCGGCAGGATGTCGTCGGGCTCGGCCCGTTCCAGCAGACGCGCGAGCGCGTCGATCTTGGCGAGGCGCGACGACGTGGCAGCGACCTCGTCGGTGGTGGAGACCAGCTCCGAGAGCATCATCCCGGCATTCTCGCACCGGGATCCGACATCCGCCCGGGGGTTGCGCGGCGTCAGCGGCCGCGGAATCGAGGCGCGCGCTTCTGCTGGAAGGCGGCGAACCCCTCACGGTAGTCGTCGGTGTCGCACAGCCCCGCCTGGGCGGTGTTCTCGACCTCGACCGCGTCCCACAGCCCGAGACGTTCGTCGCGGATGCGGGCGACCAGTTCTTTGCTCGCCAGGAACGCCTGCGTCGCCCCGCGAGCGGCGGCCGCGGCGGCATCCTCTGTCGCCTGCCGCACCTCGTCGTCGGGCAGTGAGCGGGAGAACAGCCCGGATGCCACCGCCTCGGCTCCCGACATCAGCCGTCCGGTGTAGATGAGGTCGAGGGTGCGGTGGGCGCCCAGCCGGTCGACGAAGAGCGCATGCCCGCCGGAGTCGAGCGTGGCGCCGAGCGCGGCGAACGGCGAGCCGATCTTTGCGGACTCCGCGACGTACACCACATCCGTCGCGATGAGCAGACCGAGTCCGACCCCGAGGCAGGCGCCATGCGCCACGGCGAACGTCGGAGCGGGGAAGGAGGACATGCGCTTCAGCAGCGGGGTCACCAGCCCGCCGAGATAGCCGATGACGTCGTCGTCGCGCGGGTCGACGGCGGAGATGTCACGGCCGGCGCAGAACGCACGGCCCTCGCCGCGCAGCACCAGGGCGCGCACGCCGGCGTCTTCGGCGGCGTCGTAGGCCCGGCCCAGGTCGTGCACCGCCTGCTCGTCGAGCGCGTTCAGCTTCGCGGGGGCATTCAGAGTGACGCGGGCGACGTCGTCGGAGATGTCGAGGTCGATCATGGGGCTCCTTCGCAGTGGCGGGGACCCTTCGACAGGCTCATGGTCCCAACGGGTCACACGTCGTAGTCGACGACGATGCGGTCGGTGGTGGGGTGGGACTGACAGGTGAGCACGTAGCCGCGTTCGAGTTCCTCCGGCTCCAGAGCGTAGTTCTCGGTCATGGCGACGCTGCCCTCGATCACCCGCGCCCGGCAGGTGCCGCACACACCACCCGAGCAGGCGAACGGCACGTCGGGTCGCACGCGCAGCGCCGCGTTCAGCACCGATTCGTGCGCGTCCACGGGGCTCTCAACGGTGGACGTGACCCCGTCGAGACTGATCTCGATCCGGTACGTCTTCTGCCCGCGTTCCACCTGCACGCGGCGTGGTCCCCGCTCTGCCGGTGCGTCTGCGGCGGTGAACAGCTCGAAGCGGATGTGCGCCCGCGGCACGCCGAAGTCGGCGAGAACGGCCCGGCACAGATCCACCAGTGCGAACGGCCCGCACAGGAACCACTCGTCGACGGTCGCCGGCAGGATCAGCGTGCCGAGGATCGTGCGCAGCTTGGCCTCGTCGATCCGCCCCGACAGCACCGGTGCCGCGCGCTGCTCGCGCGAGAGCACGTGGTGCAGCACGAGCCGGGTGGGGTAACGGTCTTTGAGTTCGGCGAGGTCTTCCAGGAACATCACATCGCTCGAGGATCGGTTCGTGTACAGGAGGGTGAACCGGGTGGTGGCGGATGCCGTGAGCAGGTCGTGCGCGAGCGACATCAGCGGGGTGATGCCGGAGCCCGCAGCGATCCCCACCACGTGCGCGCCGTCGAGCTCAGCCAGCCCCGACGTGAACGTGCCCTGCGGGCTCATGACGTCGACCGGGAAGCCGGGTTTCAGTCCGGTCTGCGCCCAGGTGGAGAACAGCCCGCCCTCGTCGCGCTTGATCGCCACGCTGAGCGTCGTGCCCGTGCCGTCCCCGGCCGGGGCGGGAGGACGGCACAGTGAGTAGGAGCGGCGCACCTCGGCTCCGTCGAGATGCACGCGCAGCGCGACATGCTGGCCGGGCAGGTAGTCGTAGTCGTCGACCAGCTCGGGAGGAACCGCGAAACTCACCTCGACGGCGTCGGCGGTGAGGGGACGCACCTCAGAGACCGTGAGGGTGTGGAAGCGGGCACGACGGCGGATGCCGGGGTTGTGACCTGCTCGAGCAGCAGGCGCGCTGCGCTCCTGCGGCATCCGGAACAGCGTCGCCATCAGAGCACCTTGAAGTGGTCGAACGGCTCGAGGCAGGCGCGGCACTCGTACAGCGCCTTGCAGGATGTCGATCCGAAACGGGACACCTCCCTGGTGTCCAGCGATCCGCACTGCGGACAGCGCACCGCGAGCGACACACGCACCGGCCCGCTCGCGCGGGCGACGGCGGCGCGTCCGTTCGGCGGCGCGATGCCGTACTCGGCGAGCTTGTGCTTGCCGGCCTCGCTCATCCAGTCGGTCGTCCAGGCGGGCGAGAGCACCAGACGGACCTCGACGCACTCGAACCCGCCGGCGGTGAGGGCGAGCACGACATCGTCTCGGATCGCGTCGATCGCGGGGCACCCGCTGTACGTCGGGGTGATGTCGACGCGTACCCGCTCGCGGCCGTCGCGCTCTTCGATCGAGACCGCGCGCAGCACACCGAGATCCTCGATGGTCAACACGGGCACCTCAGGGTCGGCGACGCGGGCAGCGATCGCCCACGCCTGCTGTTCGCGTGCCCTCCGCTCGGTGCGAGTGTGGGTCACCATGTCGCCCCCGGATGCCGTCGGGCGAGCACCTGCATCTCAGCCAGCAGATGCCCGAAGGGCGTCGAATGCGAACCCCGCCGGCCACCCGCCGAGGAGTCCGCGACGGCCGGAGTCTCGAGTTCCGCGTCGGCGAACACCGCGTCGACCACCGCGTCGAAGCCGGGCCGCAGCGATGAGGGGCGCACGGCGACGCCGCCCAGTCGGTCGATGAGCGGCTCGTCGCGGAACAGCTCGCCGACGTACGGCCAGACGTCCGCGATCGCGCGAATCATCCGACGACGGGACTCATCGGTGCCACCGGCGAGCCGAAGTACCCACTGCACGGCATGATCGCGGTGATAGTCGACCTCTTTCAGCGCCTTCTCGGCGATCGCGGCGAAGGTCGGGTCGACCGACGTTCGCAGCGCCGAGTGCAGCTCGAACATGTACGCCGACGCGGCGAACTGCCGGGCCACCGTCTGCGCGAAGTCGCCGTTCGGCTGCTCGACGAGCCAGCTGCTGCGGAACTCGGGTTCGTCGCGGAAGTAGGTCAGATCGTCCTCGGTGCGCCCGTCCCACGATCCCGCGTAGCGCAGCAGCGAGCGAGCGTGCCCGAGTAGATCCAGCGCGATGTTCGCCAGCGCCACATCCTCCTCGAGCTCGGGGGCGCGAGTGATCCAGGCACCCAGCTGCTGCGACAGGATCAGGGCATCGTCGCCCAGCCAGAGGGCGTATTCGGCGACGTCGGCGGAGCCGGCGCGCGAGCCGTCACCGGCCAGTTCCTGGGAGAGGCGGAGTTCGTCGACGGAGACGTGCACCTCGCCGGTCATAGGTGCGGCACCCCCTCGGTCGCCTTGTAGTACACGGCGTGACGGTAGTTCTTGCCTGTCGGGCTCTCGAAGAACGCATCCTTGGCGTCCGGGTCGCTGGTCGTGATGGCATCCGCGGGCGCCACCCAGATCGACACCCCCTCGCCGCGTCGGGTGTACAGGTCGCGGGCGTTGCGCACCGCCATCTCGGCATCGGGGGCGTGCAGAGAGCCGACATGCACGTGACTGAGTCCCCGATTCGCGCGGACGAACACCTCCCACAGCGGCCACACGTCCTCGTTCATCACGCCACCTGCCCATTCCCGGTCGTTGAGCCAGCCGGAGGCGAGTCGAAACGCCGGGCGTACTCGGCGGCGGCCTCTCGCACCCAGGCGCCTTCTTCGTGGGCGGTGCGCCGGCGCTCCAGTCGCTCGGCGTTGCAGGGGCCGTTGCCGCGCAGCACCTCGTAGAACTCTTCCCAGTCGATGTCGCTCATGTGCCAGCGACCAGCCTCGTCGTCCCAGCGCAGCTCGGGGTCGGGCAGGGTGACGCCGAGGATCTCGGCCTGCGGCACGAGCATCCCGACGAACCGCTGACGCAGCTCGTCGTTCGAGAACCGCTTGATCTTCCACGCCATCGACTGCGCGGAGTTGGGTGACTGGTCGTCGGGCGGCCCGAACATCGCCAGGCTCGGCCAGTACCACCGGTTCACGGCGTCCTGCGCCATTTCGCGCTGTTCGTCGGTGCCCTGCATGAGCGTGAGCAGGATCTCGAATCCCTGGCGCTGGTGGAACGACTCCTCTTTGCAGATGCGCACCATCGCACGCGCGTACGGGCCGTACGACGCACGGCACAGCGGCACCTGGTTGCAGATCGCGGCACCGTCGACCAGCCAGCCGATCGCACCCATGTCGGCCCAGGTGGGGGTGGGGTAGTTGAATATCGACGAGTACTTCGCTTTGCCCGAGATGAGCTGCTGCATCATCTCCTCGCGCGTGATGCCGAGGGTCTGCGCGGCCGAGTAGAGATAGAGACCGTGCCCGGCCTCGTCCTGCACCTTCGCCATCAGGATCGCCTTGCGTTTCAGGCTCGGTGCGCGGGTGATCCAGTTGCCCTCCGGCTGCATCCCGATGATCTCGGAGTGCGCGTGCTGCGAGATCTGCCGGATCAGGGTCTTGCGGTACGCCTCCGGCATCCAGTCGCGCGGCTCGATGCGCTGCTCGTGTGCGATGAGCTCATCGAAGGTGCGCTGCGCATCGTCGTCGCTCTCGGACGCGACCGTGAGGCCTGCGGTGCTCGTCATCATCGACTCCCCACGACGGTTTACTGACCGATCGTTAGGTTATTCTCGCACCGCTGGATGCCAGTGACAAGACCCGTACGCGGGACGGCGTCACTGCGCGCGGCGGAGGAGCGCGAGCAGCGCCAGCCCGTACGCCTCGGCCGGGTCGGGGTGCTCGAAGCGGAGGTCGTCGCCGAGCACTTCGATCTCGACGACGAACGTGTCGTCCAGGCGGCGCAGTGCACGGAAGGTCCCGCCCAGCAGGCGGCGCAGCTGCTCTTCTTCGGGCAGCCAGACCGCGTCGGCGATGGTCACCGAGTCGAGCGCCCATTCGGTGGTGCCGTTGAAGGCGAGAATGGTGCCCGTCGGCGTCTCACGGGCCTCGATCGTCATGTCGCTGACGGTGTAGACATCGGCTTCGACGTCCAGCTCGACGTGCTCGGGCAGATCCAACTGGAATCGATCCCCCGGGGCGGGGTGCCACACCAGCCCGGCCCCCCGCAGATCCCTGGCCAGTTCGCGTGTGATCACGCTTCCAGGCTAGGCGCTCCCGGCCGGTGTGCGGACGGCTGGCGGATGCTGTTGACAATCCCGCTTCACACGACCATGTTCGAGATGACGGAGACCAAGGGAGATCGACGCAATGAAGAAGCTCATCAACGCCCCTGAGGACGTGCTCGTCGAGTCGCTGCG